>JAHDCB010000209.1 GCA_020630035.1 Gammaproteobacteria bacterium | reverse complement strand
CAGATTAGTCAGTAGTCTGCTGGGGCAGGCATTGTATCACCCGACCTATGATTCGACTGCACCGGTCACCGGGTTGCACTGCAGTAATCGTGCCTGGATTATCCACGTCTGGCTGAATGCGTGTCAGGGTCGAACGACCAACTTATTGCGTCCGGTACGAGGAACGTACGGAGAGTCTTGCCTGGATGATGCGGTGGTTGGTGGTGTCGCATTATCCGCACGTACCAAAGGGGAGAATGACGAGTCGGCAATTCGGGAAATAATTGATCATATTGCTCAGACTGTCGGCTTCTCACGCTACGATGACAAAAAGTCAGGGACGTTTGCTGGCTATTGTGCCAAACTGAATCGTGAGATCAGAGTCTCCCGGAGATGTGAGCTGCACTATTTTGCGCATCAGTTACAGGAGCAGCCACTACCAGCAGCTGTACAGGATGAATTGCTGCGTTGCTTAGATGGTTTGCAACTCTTTCTGTGTATGGAACACAATACAGACCAGCCGCGTTTGTCTGCGATTGATGATCAGGATCTGGAGGTATGGGCTGCCAGGATATTGTTCGAGTTACAACATCAGCATCAACGGGTGTTACATACTCAACCAGCTACAGGAGCGACTATGTCAGGGGATACTTACCACACGCATGTGCATGGCAATGTCGGTGCGATAGGCAAGCAGGCAACCGGTACGGTCAACCAGACGGATACGGATGCCCTGGTTGCATGTATCCAGGCCTTATTGCACGAACTCCGGGGAACACAACAAGCCGAGCGGCAGCTCAGGCTGGATCTGCAACAGATAAAAGCGGCTCTGGATAAGCAACAGGCACCACCAAAGAATGCGTACAACTGGCTGCAATCACATCTGCTGCGGACGGTGGACTTGGGGGATAAGGTGACAGGATTATTGACGAAGTTATTACAGCTCTGGCCACAGGGGTTTTGCTCATGAGCACCATGCAAACGCGCAACTGGTTGACTGACATACCAGAGCAGATCGGACGTGATCGGTACCTGCCGGCGATCGGTAGTTGGCCGGAATCCGTGCACCACCTGGATGCAGCAGCGGGGAAGGCGTTGCTGGCGGCTCTGGCCGCGCAGCGACCATTGTTAGTGCGCGGAGAACCGGGAATTGGTAAAAGTCAGTTGGCGCGAGTAGCGGCGGATATCCTCGGTTGGCATTTTGCCTGTCGGGTGATCCAACCGCACACTGAGGCGCAGGAATTGCTCTGGTCATACGATTATACCCAGCGGCTGGCTGACGCTCAGATGGCGAGCGTCAGCAAAGATACAACCGGGCTGCAAGACCATAAGCGCTATGTTGCACCCGGGCCGGTATGGTATGCCCTGAACTGGGCAGAAGCGGCGGGCTTATCTAACCAGAGCAACTATCGGCCACCCGAACAAGCTGCATCGCCAGCAACAGGCACCGTATTATTGCTGGATGAAATTGATAAGGCAGAGATCAGCCTGGCGAATACACTCCTGGAAGTACTCGGAAATAACGGGTTTGAAGTGCCGCCACTCGGGTTGACAGTACAGAGCGCACAAGTGCCGCTGGTGATACTGACCAGTAATGCGACGCGCGAACTACCTGCAGCCCTGGTACGACGCTGCGTTGCCCTGGAGCTGAGATTGCCGGAACAAGAACCTGACCACCTGGTCGACTACCTGGTGCGGATTGGCCAGGCGCATCAGCCGGAGATGTCCGGAGATATTCTGCATGAGGCAGCGCGACAGATTGTGCAGGATCGGGAGCATTGCGCTGAGCTGCCGAAGACGGGTCTGGCAGAATATCTGGATCTGTTACGGGCCCTGTGTGCCATCAGCCCGGAAGCGCAGCAACAACAACGCTGGTTGGCGGAGTTAGGTGGTTATTTTCACAAAAGTCGTACCGCTATCTCTGTTGTCGGAGACACGAACGATGTCACATGACCAGAACTTTAAGAACCTGCTATTGGACTATCCGCTGGATGCCCTGCGCCTGTTTGCTCCGGGTGTGATTCAAACTGATGTGGCGTAATAGCTGGGGCACATAAAATTCGTTTCGGCGTTA
>JAHDCB010000034.1:4453-13015 GCA_020630035.1 Gammaproteobacteria bacterium | reverse complement strand
GACCACGAGGGTGGTTGTGCCACCTTACTCACAGAGCGTTACCCGTCAGGGGCTTTTCCGAGGTGCGTCTGCGGCCATGGATGGCCGCAGCCGAGCCCTCATGGACGGATATTCTGGCGACCCTCGAAAAAGCCCCTGACGGGTAATGCCGAAACGAATTTTATGTGCCCCAGCTATTACGCCACATAAGTTTGAATCGCACCAGGGTGTTATTGCTATGATGCAGGAGCTGCATTGTAGCGTGTAAAATTGACTGTTTGTGATGAGCTGGCGTGATGCGAGTGATCGTGCACGTGAATCCAGGGATTCCCCGCAGCTTGCTGCGGGGACAAAACAATGAGGGTTTCCAAAGGGGGAAAGGCGTCGCTCTCGCCCCTTTGGTCGTGGGCGAGGTTTACACCTGCCCACGATTCAAATTTGATTACTGGCCTGATTAGGTATCGACCGGATGGCGTCTGCAAACTGAGGGGTTGGTTGATTCGATGCTGGATAGATTGACTGCGGAGTTGGTGCAGCGAAAAGCTGCTGATTTATATCGGCGCAGAAGAATTACTGTCGGGCCACAAGTACCGATGTTACAGACAGATGATGGTGAGTTGCTCAGTTTTTGCAGCAACGATTATCTTGGGCTGGCAGCTGACCCACGTCTGGCAACGGCATTGACGCAGGCGGCGCAACGTTATGGTGTTGGTACCGGAGCGGCACACCTGATCAGTGGACACACTGCGGCACATCATGCTCTGGAAGAGGCGTTGGCTGAGTTTGTCGGGGCAGAGCGTGCCTTGTTGTTTTCTACCGGATATATGGCGAATCTGGGTGTATTGACCGCTTTGTCACGTTCAGGAGATGTGATTCTGCAGGATCGGTTGAATCATGCTTCTTTGTTAGATGGAGCCCGCCTGAGCACAGGGCGGTTGCGGCGCTATCGCCATGCTGATATGGATCATCTGCAACGTTTGCTGGCACAAACGACCGGAGCCTGTCTGATTGCCAGCGATGGTGTATTCAGCATGGATGGGGATTGTGCGCCGTATGCTAAACTGATTTCACTGGCAGACACGTATCAGGCTGCCCTGATGATTGATGATGCGCATGGCTTTGGTGTACTTGGCAAACATGGCTGCGGATCGGTGAGTACAGCACAGGTACCAATCTATATGGCAACCCTGGGTAAGGCTGCCGGTGTGGCAGGTGCCTTTGTTGCCGGTTCGGCAGATCTGATTGAAACATTGATCCAGCAGGCGCGCAGTTATGTCTATACTACGGCCATGCCATCTGCACTGGCTGAGGCCGCCCGGGTCAGTCTGGAGATTCTGGCGACAGAAGACTGGCGGCGTACCCGCTTATTTGAGCTGATTCGTTTTTTTCGGCACGAAGCACAATTAGCTGGGTTGCCCCTACTACCCTCGGAAACACCGATTCAGCCTCTGATGTTAGGCACAGCAGATAAGGCCAGTGCCTGGAGTCAGGCTTTGTTACAATATGGTATTCTGGTGAGTCCGATTCGCCCACCTACCGTGCCGCAGGGCAGTGCGCGGTTGCGTATTACATTATCTGCGGTGCATACTCAAGAGCAGGTTGAGCAGTTACTGACCGCATTAACTCATTTATCCCGCCAAGATCGCGTATGAGTTTATGGCATCAGACTCAAGGATTCGGGCCGGATCTGGTATTAGTGCATGGCTGGGGAATGCATATCGGTGTCTGGCAGACCTGGTTGCCGACCTTAAGCCAACATTTTCGTGTCACGATGCTGGAATTGCCGGGTCATGGTGCCAGCCCGGTGATGGATGCAGTCTTATCTGACTGGTCGGAGGCCTGTCTGGCTGTGGCACCACCCGGTGCTATCTGGCTGGGTTGGTCGCTCGGTGGACTGGTGGCATTACAGGCTGCCAGACTAGCAGGTGAACAGATCAGCCAGCTATGCCTGATGACAACTACACCCTGTTTTGTCCAGGCTGACAATTGGCAGGCTGCTGTGCCGGAAACAGTGTTTATGCAGTTTGCCGGCACATTACGTGCTAATCCGGTTGCGACCTTGCGACGGTTTCTGAGCCTGCAGCTACGCGGGAGTGTTGAGGCGACAAAGATCCTGCGAGGTTTACAGCAATCCCTGGCGCAGCGTCCGGCGGCTGATCCTGTCGGGCTGACTGCCGGGCTCAATCTGTTACTACAGACAGACCTGCGTGCTGCACTTGAGCAGTTAACTGTTCCCAGTACCTGGTTGTTTGGTGGGCGCGATACCCTGGTACCTGCGGCAGTTGCAGATTATCTGCCGGACAGTTGTACTGTCAGACAAGTGCCACTGGCCACGCATGCTCCTTTTTTAACCCATCCCGCAGATTGTTCAGCTTGGCTGGAGCCGTTTTTTGGCGATAGATAAACAACGGGCACGCCGCACATTCAGTCAGGCAGCAGTGCATTACGATGATGTGGCTGTGTTACAGCGTGATATCGGACAGCGTTTGTTAGCGCGTCTGGAGTATGTCAGACTGAAGCCAGCGTGTGTGCTGGATCTGGGGTGTGGTACCGGGGAGCATACAGCTGCGTTATTACAGCGTTACCCGTATGCCAAGGTGATCGGATTAGATTTTGCGCAACCGATGGTGCAACAGACTTGTCGGCAGCGAGTGCGTTGGTGGCGTCAGGTGCAGGGCATCTGTGCTGATTTTGAGCAGCTTCCCCTGGCAGCACATAGTGTGGACCTGGTTTTTTCTAATGCGGCGCTGCAATGGTGTTGTGATCTGCGAGCTGTTTGTGCTGAGATACAGCGGGTACTGCGACCGGGTGGCCTGGTTTTATTTACTTCGTTTGGTCCGGATACGTTACTTGAGTTACGTCAGGCCTGGTTAAAAAACGATACGCAACCGCATGTCCATGCCTTTCTGGATATGCATGATTATGGCGATCAGTTATTGCAGGCAGGTTTGCTGGATCCGGTGATGGATTGCGAGCGGATCACGATGACCTATCCGCAAGTGACAGATATTCTGCGTGAGCTCAAGTTGCTGGGGGCGACTAATGCGGCACCGGAGCGGCGGCGTGGCTTAACTGGTCGAGCGCAACTGCAGGGATTGACTACTGCCTATGAAGCCTATCGTCGGACAGACGGTCAGTTACCGGTGACGTATGAAGTGATCTATGGTCACGCCTGGGCTGGTGATGCCACATCAGCTCAATCCGAAGTGCGGGTGCCACTGGATACGATGCGTTTGCGCAAACCGGCGATCTCCTGATGCAGGGTATCTTTATCACCGGTACGGATACAGACTGTGGTAAGACTGAATTAGCCTGTGCCCTGATTCGTGCACTGCGTGCCGACGGATTACGGGTGGCGCCATTTAAGCCAGTAGCTGCAGGTGCAACCCGGCAGCAAGGTGTCTGGCGTAATGCAGATGCACAGCGTCTGATTGAAGCCGCCGGAGGAAAATGGGCATATGACCAGGTCAACCCATATTGTTTTCCCGAGGCGGTCTCGCCACATATAGCCGCACGTCAGGTAGATGCTCAGGTTGACTTGACACTGCTGGTTGATACAGCGCGCGCCTTAGCGGCTCAGGCAGATTGTCTGGTGGTGGAAGGTGCTGGTGGTTGGTTGTGTCCGCTGAGCGAAAAACTGACTATCGCGGATCTGGCGGTTGCGTTAGGCCTGCCTGTTTTGTTGGTGGTAGGATTGCGCCTGGGTTGTTTGAATCATGCGCAATTGAGTGCACGGGCGATCCAGCAGGCTGATGTGCCGGTATGTGGTTGGATGGCCTCCCAGGTAGAGCCGGAGATGCCCTACCGGGCGGATAACCTGGCCAGATTACAGACCGACTTACCATTGGATTACCGGGGCTATCTGGTACATAATCCGCCGTTGATGCAACGGCAGACGTTTGCTTGGTTGATATCGCATTTTGCTGGTATTTAGCACTTTATCTGATTCCTCAGAGGATCATCTGATATGTTACAACTGAAATCCCGAATACTCGTTGGTTGTTTAATCAGCTTAGGATTAAGCCACGTTGCTGTGCTGGCACAAACGCTGCCGGCACATGTTTTTAGCCAGGGAGTGGAGCGGGCGAAGGTGTTGCTGGTCGACAAGGCAGCTCGTCAGGCGCACCTGATTGAAATACAGGATGACCAGCCGGTTAATGTCAGAAGTTATACCGACCTGCTGTTTGGCGAAAACGATGGGCCGAAGATTACAGCGGGCGACAAAAAGACACCGGAAGGGGTATACCAGGTCGCGCGTTATCTGTCGGGTGCGGAATTAGATGCGCGTTATGGTGCTGGCGCCTTTCCACTGAATTACCCGAATCCGGTTGACCGGATAGAAGGACGAGCGGGTAGCGGAATCTGGCTGCATGGGCGAGATGATGCTGATCGGGAAAAAATTGTTACCCGTGGTTGTGTCGCGTTTACAAATCCGGATATTGCCGGGCTCAAAGACATCCTCACAGAAAACACGCCAGTAGTACTGGCCTCACGAATAAACTATGTGTCGGAGCCGGAGTATGTCCGTGAGCGTGAACAACTTTTAGGTTTGCTGGATGATTATCTTGAGGCTTGGAGAACGGGTGATTTTGCAGCGCTGGACGGTCTACTGCATTCTGAATTCCGGGTTGGTGGTAAAGACCGTGCAGCCTGGCTGGAGCGGAAGCAATGGATACATCAGGCGGTACCGCAACGGGTGATCAATGCCCAGGATATCCAGGTTCTGCGTGAAGACAAAGACCAGGTCATGTATCAATATACCCAGTCTTATTGTGCGGATAATATCTATACACGAGGCACCAAACAGCTGTATTTCAAAGTGCAGGATGGCCAACTGAAACTGGTAACTGAGCGCTTCAGTCCCTTGCCGACGCTGCCGATGGATGAAGCACGCCTGAGTAACTTCATGAGTACCTGGCTGCAAAGCTGGAACGATAATGATATACAAAACTATATTCGCCACTACAGCCCGCAGTTTAAAGACAGCAAAGGCCGCGATCTGGCAGGTTACAAGGCTTACAAAGCGGGTGTTTTCCGGCAACGACCAGACCAGCGGATTGGTATTGAGCAGGTTCGGGTAACACCACTGCGTGGCAACAAATATCAGCTGGAATTTACCCAGACCTATACCAGTCGGGCGTACCGGGATAAAGGTAAAAAGACCCTGATTGTAAATGGTTGTCAGGATGAGCTGCGGATAGAAAAAGAAACCTGGGCAGCTTTATGAAGCTATGGTGTGGCTTTATCGGGCTGATTATGGCTCTGTTAAGCCCATCTTTACTGGCACAGACGATACAGCATCAGACCTATTTTGCTGGTACCGACTATACCCTGGATGTGTATCGCATTCAGGGTGAGAAACCGGGAAAAACGCTGCTGATTATTGGCGGTATTCAGGGTGATGAGCCGGGAGGGTACCTGGCCGCAGATCGATATGTCGAGATCGGATTACGTCGGGGTCAACTCATAATTGTGCCCAGAGCAAATTTAAAGGCGATTATTCTGGGGCAGCGCGGGCCGGATGGTGATATGAACCGGCAATTTTATGATCAGCCGCAGTCTGGCCCGATGGCACCGGTGGTCAGAAAAATACAAAGTTTAATGGCCGAAGCAGATATGTTGCTGAATCTGCACGAAGGTTGGGGCTATCATCGACCGACCTATGTAGATGCCCAGCGTAATCCGAGCCGGTATGGTCAGTCACTGATCGTGGATGCGGAACAATACACCTGTGCGGATGGTACACAACTGGCCCTGGGCAAGATCGGGCGTCGGATTCTGCAGCAAGTTAATCATCAGATCGTCGATCCGGCTTATCATCTGCACTATTTCAATACACGTACTGAACAGCCGGATACACCGCATAATGCAATGCGCAAAACTGCGACCTATTATGCGCTGCGTCAGCATTGCTTACCGGCATTTGGTGTTGAGGCATCAAAAAACCTGCCGGATCTGGCGAGCAAGGTACGAGTGCATTTGCAGGTGATCAATGCGTTTATGCGGCATCTGGCGATATTACCGCAATTGCCGAGCGATCTGCCAGCAACGCCGGACTGGGTTATGGCGCGAGTGTCCGTGGCTGGTGTAGAACACTGGCTGCGGGATGGTGACCAGTTACCGGTACCGTCAGGTGCATCAGTTATGGTGGAGCAGGTGCAGGGGAACTACCCGCGTGGTTATACGGCAGACATTCTGCAGCATGGTGGGGTACAGGATCAGGGGCGTCAGATACGGCTACGCCAAGATACGACCCTGGTATTACGGCGTGACCAGAAACGTGTTGGTAGCGTACAACTCGTGGTTACGCAGCGACCACAACTCAAGCCGCCTTACTTTGTCGTTGAAAAAAATGGCCAGCCGTTATTGATTGCACACAATCAGACCCTGCAACTAGCCCGAACCGACCGGCTAACGATACGTACCAGCCTGGGACAGGATGAGCCAGTGGCCAAAATTAACTTCAAAGGCTGGGTACCACCGGGTGTCTACAATCGGGGCGATGACCGAAACTATCCAATCACAGGGCGCGACCGGCTACAGAAAAAATATTCGGTGCAGGGTCGAGGGCGGTTATATCCGGTGGTTGCGCAGAATGCGCAGGGGCGGACCATCGCCAGATTCTATATTCGCCACCTCTGAGTGATATCAGGGCACCTCTGACACGGCGATTTTGCGCCTTGTCTTGCTGCGTTCGCGACGCTGGCAGAGAGGTGCCCATCAGATTGCTGTGGTATTAACTGGCAGCCTGTACGGCCGCCGTCATCATTTTTTTCAATTCACCGCTGGTATGCATTTCCAGAGTGATATCGCAGCCGCCGATCAGCTCGCCGCCGATATAGATTTGCGGAAATGTTGGCCAGTCAGCAAAGCGTGGCAGATTGGCAAATATTTCCGGATCTGCCAGCACATTGACATGTGCAAACGGTGCGCCACAATCCTGTAATGCTGCGGCTGCACGTGATGAAAAACCACATTGTGGAAATTGTGGTGTCCCCTTCATGAAGATAACGACGGGATTATTTTCGACTTGTTGGCGGATGCGTTCTAAAACGTCCATACAATCTTGGTCCTGCATGTGGAAATTAATGTGTCTCACTGAGTTGTGTGGCAGCAAGGCTTGAAGATAACCTGAAAAATCACCCTGGCGTGCAGCCACGACAGAGGGCATTATTTTAAACTGTCCGTACCAATTGATGTGCATGGCATCAATTGAATCTCACGTCCCCTGGGCGTTTGCACTTCTTAATCATAAGGATCAACATAAATATGATGAAAACTTATATATGCGTTGTTTGTGGCTATGTGTATGACGAAAACCAGGGCGATCCGGACTCTGGTATTCAGCCTGGTACGCTTTGGGCCGATGTGCCGGATGACTGGTGCTGCCCGGATTGCGGTGTGAGTAAAGACGAGTTTGAAATGATGGAGATCTGAGAGTGAGATTGGCCTCGGTGTCTCGGGGCCGATATCTTCTTCAAAGGCTGATTTTACCAGCCGCATAATCCTGCAGAAATTGCAGTAATAATAAAACCGGGCGTCCGGTAGCTCCTTTCTTTTTGCCTGAGTGCCAGGCGGTACCGGCAATATCCAGGTGTGCCCAGCGGAATTTCTTCGTGAAACGGGATAAAAACAGGGCGGCGGTAATAGTACCGGCCGCACGATCGCCTACATTTGCCACATCGGCGAAGTTTGATTTTAAGACTGCCGCATAATCATCCCACAACGGTAATTGCCAGGCCCGATCCTGTGCTGCCTCACCGGCTGCCAGGATGGCTTGTGCCAGGTCGGCATCATTTGCCATCAGGCCAGTCGCTTCATGGCCCAGGGCAACCACACAGGCACCAGTGAGGGTAGCGATATCAATGACTGCTGCGGGCTTAAACCGCTCTGTATAGGTCAGCGCATCGCATAACAATAGCCGCCCTTCTGCGTCAGTGTTGAGGATTTCGATCGTCTGACCTGACATAGAAGTGACAATGTCGCCTGGCTTGGTGGCCTGACCACCGGGCAGGTTTTCACTACTGGGTACGATGCCGACCACATTGATCGGTAATTGTTGCTCAGCACAGGCTGCCAATACACCCAGCACGCTGGCACCACCACACATATCAAACTTCATCTCATCCATTTTCGCGGCGGGCTTCAGTGAAATGCCGCCGGCATCGAAAGTTACTGCCTTGCCGACCAATGCAATCGGTGCTGCCGCTGTTGGGCCGCCGGTATAGCGCAATACGATCAGTTTTGCTGGTTGCTGGCTACCACGTGAAACCGACAGGAAAGAACCCATCCCTAAGTCTTCCAGCTCGGGTTCATCCAACACCGACACATCCAGATCAGCATACTGTGCGCTGAGTTGTAGTGCCTGCTCGGCCAGTATGCTGGGTGTACACAGATTACCTGGTAAATTGGCCAGATCCCTGGTCAGCTTGAGTCCGGTCAGTGCAGCGGCGGTTTGCGCTACCGTAGTTTGTACCGCACCTGATTGGTCTGCTGACTGGATAGTCAACTGACTGAATGGGGTATCCGGCACGTCCTGCGGCTTGCTCTTGCACTGATCGAATCGATATAAAGCCCGGTCAG
>JAHDCB010000034.1:0-4443 GCA_020630035.1 Gammaproteobacteria bacterium | reverse complement strand
ACGGCATGACGTGCCAGTGTTGCTGGATCTATCCCGGTACCTGTTGGCAGACACAACACAGCATCGGCAATACCACCTGCCTGCAAAGTACGGATTACCTTTTCCACTGCCTGACCAAACGTCTGCCCGGAGAAGTCCTCCGCCTTGCCAAGCCCCAGCAATAACATCCGGCGCGCCGGGAGATCAGGCAGGCCATATACCAGCAGGGTATCACCTTGTCCGGCCTGAAACTCGCCACGTTCCCAGAGCTGTTGCAACTGATCCGATTCGGCCAGATCGGGTATCCGCCAACCCTCATGTTGCATTGCACATACAATGACACAGGCTGTTGCTGGTGTTGTATTGTGCACCGTGGTGTATATCATGCTGATTCCTCAAAAACCGGCCTGCGCCGGATCAATTTGGTTAAAGTGAAAGCCTATGGCTCATTCTGATCCGCAGATCTTAGCTGGTCGCCGTATTCTGCTCGGTGTCAGCGGCGGCATTGCGGCCTATAAGACAGTGGAACTGGCGCGCCTGAGGGTCAGTGTCGGGTGTGATGTGCGTGTGGTGATGACCCCCGGGGCGACGCAATTCATTGGTCCGCTGACACTCCAGGCGGTCACTGGATGGCCGGTATCGACAGACACCTTTGATCCACAGCAGGAAGCTGCGATGGGCCATATTGCGCTGGCACGCTGGGCTGATCTGATTGTGATTGCACCGGCCAGTGCCAATTGTATTGCCGGGCTACATGCCGGGCAGGCAGATACATTACTGCACACAGTGTGTCTGGCCAGTACGACCCCACTGGCATTGGCACCTGCGATGAATAGCCAGATGTGGCAACATCCGGCAACCCAGGCAAATATCCAGGCACTGCAACAACGTGGTGTGCAGTGCTGGGGGCCGGCAGAAGGTGTTCAGGCATGTGGCGATACCGGCCCGGGGCGTTTGCAGGAACCGACCGAACTGTATCAACATATTGTCGCATACTTCACCCGTGGCAGCCTGGCTGGTTGCCACCTCCTGCTGACTGCTGGTCCGACCCGGGAGCCGCTGGACGCAGTGCGCTACATTGGCAACCGCAGCTCCGGTAAGATGGGCTATGCGATTGCGAAGGCAGCGGCTGCACAAGGTGCGCGGGTCACGCTGGTCAGCGGGCCGACGGCGCTGGCCTGTCCGCCGGATATCACTCGTCACCAGGTGCAGACCGCGCAACAGATGTACGATCAGGTGATGGCCCAAGTCTCTGAGGCAGATATCTTTGTTGCTTGCGCGGCAGTGGCAGATTATCGGCCTGAGACTTGTGCTGAGCACAAAATCAAAAAAGGCACCGTACCGCGTTCACTGACAATGGTGCCAAATCCAGACATTCTGGCAGCAGTGGCAGGGCTGCCAGAGCCGCCTTACTGCCTTGGCTTTGCTGCAGAAACAGACCAGGTACTGACGCAGGCTGAAACAAAGCGAAAGGCCAAAAAAATTTCGTTACTGGCAGCTAATCGGGTGAGTGCCACCGCCGGCTTTGATGCCGATGAAAACGCGCTGACCTTGCTTTCAGACCAGGGCCGGATTCACCTGCCACAACAGTCCAAACAACGTCTGGCCCAACAACTGATTCATCACCTTGCCGAACAATATCATGCATACCTTACAATACAAAATTCTTGATCCACGTCTGGGTCGTGATTACCCACTACCGGCCTATGCGACGACGGGTTCAGCAGGTATGGACCTACGGGCTATGCCGGAACAACCCTTCACGCTCGCTCCGGGAGAAACAAAGCTGATTCCGACAGGTATGGCGGTTTATATCGCTGACCCCGGACTGGCGGCGATGATTCTGCCACGATCCGGTCTGGGGCATAAACACGGTATCGTGTTAGGTAACCTGGTTGGTTTGATTGACTCAGATTATCAGGGACAGCTGTATGTTTCGTGCTGGAATCGCGGTGCTAGCGAGTTTCATATTACGGTCGGCGAGCGTATTGCCCAACTGGTGCTGGTACCGGTTGTTCAGGCGCAGTTGAACCAGGTGGATGAATTTATCACGACTGAACGCGGTGAAGGGGGCTTCGGGCATTCCGGGCAACATTAATGCAACTTCTGATCATTCAGTTTGCAAAATTGTATCGCTAAATTAAATCGTAAAAAGCTATGTTTTTTGCTTTTTGTCTTTTTATAAAAAATAATAGAAGCTGTGAGTAAGAATACACGAGCAAACTAGAAAAAAATACTCCCGTATATACTGAAATTAGCATTATCTTTTACTATAGAAACATTATGTCTAAAAAAAGCGCTGCACGACTCACTATCGACGTGTCACCCGGCTTTCGTGATGCCCTGAAGGTAGAAGCTATTGCTCATGGAAAGACGCTGAAAGACTATGTAATTGAAACACTTACCAACCATATACAAAGTCATACTTCTGAAGAAGAAAAAAATTGGGGGGAAATGTCAGAAAAGGCAAAGAAAGAAGGCATACTTAATCATGAGGATTCTCAGTCTATGCTTCATCGAATGAAATATGCGTAGTCTTCAACCGGTGAAATGCCGGTTCAATCGGCCTGTGCAGTCCGTAGGTCTCAATGATGTGCTCAGCGGCCAAAAAGGCGAAGGCTAAGCCTCCATCCTTTTGGAAATTTGAACGTGTTGTCCCTGCAGCAAGCGGTGGGGTATTTCCAGAATAAAATCAATAGTTTATATATTCACCGGGCGTGGAAATAACAATTCTTAGAGGTTTGCCTATGTCTGCCACTGTTAGTATTTCCGCCAATATTTCCCAAGAACTTTCTGCCATGCTCACAACGGTTTCTAAAGCTGAAGCACGAGCTAAAAGCTATTATGTTCGTAAGGGACTGGAAACGTTTCTCCAGCAGCGCCTTGAAGATTTGGAAGATTACCACGATGCCAAAAAAGCCTATGATGAATTTGTGGCTTCTGGTGAGGAAGGCGTGCCGTTTGAAGCAGTTTTTCAGAATGTAAAATAGGATGCCTTGGACATATACGTTTACAAAAAAGGCGCAAAAAGCATTCGATTCTCTTGAGGCGAAGACAAAATCGCGTATCAAAAAAGCTGTGCTTGAAAAACTCGTACCATATCCAGAGCAATATCTTATTCCTCTCTCTGGCGATAGAGCCGGACTTTATAAATTCAGAGTCGGGGACTATCGGCTGCTTTGCTCAAAAAATGATCAACAATTGCATATTCTGGTAGTGAAGGTAAAGCACAGAAAGTCAGTCTATATGTGACTTGTTGGAAAGAGATCAAGGGTCAGGCAACTTAATTTGAAATAGCCTTCTTCACTCGGGCACGACGCTAAAGCGCATTGGTTAACTTGAACGTTAGAATTAAAAAATATTCAACGGAGGTAATGTGTCATTTCAATTATATCTAGATCCGTTTGATGTTATTAGAATAGCGTCAATTGTGATTAATATATCTTTTCTGTATGTCTGGGTAAAGAATAGAGTATCGCTTAGGAGATTCTTGGTCGGAAAATGGGAAGGTCATTTTAAGTGTGATGAAGGTGACGGGATATACTTCAAATGTCAATTAATCGTTGCAGAGCAAAAAGATCGAGATAATGCCGCTTGTTTTTATTACAAGGCAGAAAGACCTGAGGATGGGGTGCTTATTCTAAAAGGATTAGACAAGCTACAAGATTATAAAGACGATTTATTTTTTGTAAAGAATCGTCAGTGGAAAGCAAAGTTTATTAGAGAGTTTAATAAATCGACGAAAACAAACTCTGAAAAAAATATTCCGCCATTCTATGAGTGGAAGTGCGATATAATATCATTGTTTTTTCGGCAAAAAATGCAAGTTAAAATAGATGCGTCAGGTCGTATATTTAATGGTTTGTTAACTAAAACGTGAGGTGTATAATGAATTTTGAAAAATTTAGGAATATAATTAATTTGTCTCCGATAAGAAGAAAACTGGCTTCCAAATTAACTGCGCTGGAAGTCTCGGAAGGAGAAAATTTTTATTTGATGTTTCTATTTTTAATGTATAAATATAAAAATGTGCCTATAGTACCTACTACGCTTATCGATGAGTTTTGGCACGCACATATTTTGGATACTGTGAAGTATATGGATGATTGTGAAGCCCTTTATGGATGTTACATCCATCATTTTCCGTACCTTGGGCAGCGTGGCCAGAAAGATGCTCAGAAATTACAAGATCAATTCGATATATCAATGAAATTATTTGAGAGTGAATTTAATGTTAACCCAAGTAAGAGCGAGAAACTTAGCGGCTCGTCTATTTGTGCCGGGAGTTGTGGTAGTAGACGCATTACGGCAATAGAAAATATTTCAGGTTTAGATCTTCATACTAGAGGGTGTTCTGTAGGGCACCTCTAAAAAAACCACGGCTCTTAATGGATTCCGGGTTGGTGGTTTATAGCTAGGAAATTTAGCTGTCTGATAAAGATATTCGGTCTTATTAACGTAGTC
>JAHDCB010000208.1 GCA_020630035.1 Gammaproteobacteria bacterium | reverse complement strand
AACAGGTTGGTTAGTTCGCGCAGGTTGGTTTGACCCTGAACTAAGAAACTGCCATCGTCTTGTGGTTGAATGTCTGGTATTTCGTCTGTGGGTACTGTGGTGAATTCACCGACAATCTGTTCCAGCAGGTCGGACATTGTGAGTAACCCCAGGATGTCACCATATTCATCCACAATCAGGCCAGAGCGACGTTTCTGCCGCTGAAAATGATGTAGTTGCTGATGTAGAGAAGTGCCTTCCGGAATATAGTAGGGTTCACGTAAGAGCGTCTGCAGTTGGGCGTGATCTAACTGCGGATTCTGCAGACTGGCAGACAGGAGTTGGCGAATGTGCAGAATGCCGACTATCTGGTCGACATTGCCGCGATAAACCAGTACCCGGGTATAGGGCAGGGCCTGTACGCATTGCAGGATTTGCGCCATCGGCAGGTTGATATCAATGCCTTCCAGTTCTTGCCGGGGCACCATGATATCTTCGACCTGCAATTGTTCCAGATCCAGGATGCTGAGCAACATGTTACGGTGCTGCTGCGGTATCAGCACATCAGCTTCATTCACCACAGTGCGTAATTCTTCGCGACTGAGGCTATCGCCTGCCTGATGATCGGGATTAAGGCGCAACAGGCGCAACAAGCCGTTCGCGATCAGGTTGATCAGTCGCACTAAGGGGCTTAACAGGCGCAGGAGAGGGGTGTAGATCCAGGCAGCCGGATAGGCAAGCCGTTCCGGGTGTAATGCGGCGAGTGTCTTTGGCGCGACTTCGGCAAAGATCAGCACAACCAGTGTCAGCAGGCCAGCAGCGACCGGGATGGCACCTTCTCCACCCAGACGCAGTGCGATCAGTGTGACCAGTGCAGAAGCCAGAATGTTGACAAAGTTGTTGCCCAGCAGAATCAAGCCGATCAGACGATCAGGCTGTTGTAATAATGCGTTGGCGAGTTTTGCACCGACATGACCGTTATCTGCCTGATGACGCAGGCGATATCGGTTGAGGGTCATCAGGGCTGTTTCAGAGCCTGAAAAAAAGGCAGAAAGGAGCAGTAATACAAGCAGTAAGCCGCCTAAGACGGCAATTGGAATGTTGTCCAAGCAAATGGTTACCTGTGCGGCTGGGAGGGTTCGTTATTTCCGGGCATTTCCGGTTTGGTGTCAAGTGAATAATGGGATGAGGTGGTGTACCTCAGTGCTTGAGGCAGGTTGAATACCACCTGCTCGGTTTTACCCTGCGTTTGAATTACTTCTTCGGCTCCATGGACACGAAGCTGTGTTAATACCTGTTGCACCACTTTTTCCGGTGCTGAAGCACCAGCGGTGAGCCCGACATTATCACATCCGGCCAGCCAGCTGGGTTGTATGTCTGCTGCACCTTCAATCAGATAGGCTGCGCAACCTTGTTGTTCTGCCAGTTCTTTCAGGCGGTTGGAGTTAGAACTGTTGGGTGAGCCAACGACCAGCACAATATTACACTGGGTGGCGAGTTGTCTGACGGCGTCCTGCCGATTCTGGGTCGCATAACAAATATCATCTTTGCGCGGCCCCTGAATAGACGGGAAGCGTATGCGCAGGGCTTGAATGATCTGTGCGGTGTCATCTACCGATAAGGTTGTTTGAGTTACAAAAGATAACTTATCTGGTTGATTAACCTGTAGCCTACTGACATCGGCAGTTGTTTCTACCAGATAAATATGTTTTCGAGCAGTACTTCGGTATTGTCCCAGTGTGCCTTCCACTTCCGGGTGGCCGGCATGGCCGATCAGAATGACGTCATGTCCCGCCTGACATTGTCGCGCTACTTCCAGGTGTACCTTCGTCACTAGTGGACAAGTGGCATCAAATACCTGTAGATTACGCGCCTCGGCTGCCTGCCGTACCGTCTGTGATACCCCATGTGCGCTGAAAATCACGGTGTTGCCATCGGGTATTTCATCCAGCTCGTCGACAAAGATTGCACCGCGTTGTTGCAATTGCGTGACCACCGTGCGATTGTGTACGACTTCGTGCCGGACATAGACAGGTGCACCGAGTAAATCCAGTGCACGTTCCACAATCTCAATAGCAC
>JAHDCB010000033.1 GCA_020630035.1 Gammaproteobacteria bacterium | reverse complement strand
TATTTTCAAATCGTGCAGCCTTTGCACACATCGACGACGAAATCTGTGACACCGGCCATCGCTTCGCTCTCCATGGCCGACAGCGAACGAATTTTATGTGCCCCAGCTATTACGCCACATCAATTTGAATCACACCCGCTGCGCTCGCGACGTTTTCAGAGGTGCCTTGGGATGTGTTATCCGCAGCCACACCATATCTGGCATCTTGCAGATATGACGTGGCCTACCTGAACTGCCGCCAGGTTGTACTATGTCAGTTGCTATACTGCTTGTTATCCTGCTCGGATTATCGGCCTTTTATCTGGGCCGGGCGCGAGCTGTGCGTGCGGTTGGTGGTACCCACAGTATTCGCCAGCTACATTCACTGCCGGCCTATTACGGTTGGTATCTGACCCTGTGGGTGATATTACCGGCGGGCGCGGTGCTACTGTTATGGGGTTTGTTTCAGGAAACAGCCCTGACCGCTTGGTTGACTACCAGCCTGCCAGCAGAGCAGCAGGCGTTATCGCCGGCTGAACTGGGTTTGCTGATCAATGATATCCGCAACCTGGCAGAGGGTAATATCACTGCGGGTCAGGTGACACCTGAAATACAGGCAGCAGCGGCTCAGTTGCAACAATGGCAACAGACGGCGAATCTTGCTAAGGTTGCTGTGGTATTGGCGCTCACCAGTCTGCTGGGTAGCCTGGCCTGGCGTTCCATTCATCCGGCGATGCGGGCACGTAATCGGGTTGAATGGATTGTGAAGGCATTGCTCATTCTGAGCTCTTCGATCGCCATTCTGACCACAGTCGGTATCGTGTTGTCGGTGTTGTTTGAATCGATTCGCTTTTTTCACAAAATCCCGATTACTGATTTTTTATTCGGCCTGGACTGGAGTCCGCAGACTGCGTTGCGTGCAGACCAGGTTGGTGCCAGTGGTGCATTCGGTGCCATTCCGCTGCTGGCAGGCACCTTGCTGATTTCAGGGGTGGCGATGCTGGTCGCTGTGCCGATTGGCCTGATGTCCGCGATCTATCTGTCTGAATATGCACACCCCAGGCTACGTCAGATTGCTAAGCCGGTGCTGGAAGTACTGGCCGGCGTACCGACGGTAGTGTATGGTTTTTTTGCTGCCCTGACCCTGGCGCCGCTATTGCGTGGTTTCGGGGAGTCACTCGGTCTGGAGGTCGCCTCAGAAAGCGCCCTGGCAGCCGGGCTGGTGATGGGCGTGATGATTATCCCGTTTGTGTCTTCTTTATCAGATGATGTGATCAATGCAGTACCGCAGGCACTGCGGGATGCTGCACTCGGACTGGGTTCCACCCGGTCAGAGACGATTCAGCAAGTGGTATTGCCGGCGGCATTACCCGGCATCATGGGTGGGGTGTTACTGGCGGTATCGCGTGCGATTGGTGAGACGATGATCGTGGTGATGGCGGCGGGGCTGAGTGCGAATCTGACCGCAAATCCGCTGGAAGCGGTAACGACGGTCACGGTACAGATCGTCACCCTGCTGGTTGGTGATCAGGAATTTGATAGTGCCAAAACGCTGGCTGCGTTTGCCCTGGGATTATTGTTGTTTGTGATGACATTGGCACTCAATATCATTGCGTTGTGGATCGTACGCAAATACCGGGAACATTATGAATGAGCGTCAGCAGGTGGTATATGCCACCGTTCAGGCCTCACTCAAGCGTCGCTATGCGCGGGAGCGGCGATTTCGCACACTCGGTCTGAGTGCGATTATCCTCGGGCTGTCGTTTGTGTTGTTATTGTTTGCGGACATTATCAGCAAAGGCTACAGTGCCTTTGTGCAGACCCACATTACGCTGCCAGTCTATTTTGATCCGCAGGTGATTGATCCGAGTGGGCAGCGCGATCCGGCAAAGTTGGCGCGTGCTAACTATCGCAAACTGGTGCGGGCACCGCTGCGGGCATTATTTCCCGAGGTGCAGAGCCGGCGTGAAAAACGACAGTTATATCGCTTATTAAGCACGGGTGCAGCGTACCAGGTGCAGGCGATGGTGCTGGCTGACCCGGGATTGATCGGGCAGACCCGGCAGTTAGCGTTACTGGCTGACGATGACGTCGATATGATCAACAAAGGGCATATTGATCAGGCCAGCGTAGAAGAACGGTTCGGTACAGCCTATTGGGGCTGGTTACAACAGCTTAAACAACAGGATCGACTACATACCCGCTGGAACAGCGGATTTTTTACCTCGGGAGATTCTCGCGAACCGGAGCTGGCTGGTATCGGTGGCGCGATGACAGGGTCGTTATATACCCTGCTGGTTACTTTATTATTATCCTGCCCGATCGGTATTGCTGCCGCGATCTATCTGGAAGAGTTTGCGCCCCGCAATCGCTTTACCGACCTGATAGAAGTCAATATCAACAATCTGGCTGCAGTACCTTCCATCGTGTTTGGTCTGCTGGGGCTGGCAATCTTTATTAACCTGTTCGGACTACCACGTTCGGCACCACTCGTTGGTGGTCTGGTACTGACTCTGATGACGTTGCCAACTGTGATCATTGCCAGCCGGGCGGCGTTGCAGGCAGTGCCTCCCTCCATCCGCGAGGCGGCACTTGGCATCGGCGCTTCACACATGCAGACCGTGTTTCACCATGTCCTGCCGCTGGCGCTGCCAGGCATGCTGACTGGTACCATTATCGGTATGGCACAGGCACTGGGCGAGACAGCACCATTGTTGATGATCGGGATGGTCGCCTTTATCGTTGACGTACCGAACAGTCCATTGGATCCATCGTCGGCTCTGCCGGTGCAGGTCTACCTGTGGGCGGATAGTCCGGAACGAGCGTTTGTGGAACGTACTTCGGCGGCAATTATGGTGTTGCTGGCCTTTCTGATCAGCATGAATGCGTGTGCGGTGGCGTTGCGTCGCCGTTTTGAGCGACGCTGGTGAGGACAGATTGTGTCTGCAGAACCGGTGGCGGATTATCATATGGCCTTAACAATGGAACTCCCTATGCTGAGTTCTGAGCCAGAACGACGTTATGGACACCTCTGAATATGTCTGAAATGCAGTCAGCGTCTGGTGATGCGCCATTGTTTGATCAATCGTTTCAGACCACTGGTCAGATTCACGTGGACTGTCCACGGATGACCGCGAGCCGGGTCGATGTGTATTATGGCGACAAACAGGCCATCTATGATGTGAGTCTGGATATTGCGCGCAACGAAGTGATTGCCATGATTGGCCCGTCCGGGTGTGGTAAGTCAACATTTCTGCGTTGTCTTAACCGGATGAATGATACGATTGCAGGTTGTCGCGTGTCCGGTACCATTAAGCTGGACCAGCAGGATATTTATGATAAGCGCTTAGATGTGGTGCCACTGCGGGCGCGGGTCGGTATGGTGTTTCAGAAGCCGAATCCATTTCCGAAATCCATCTATGATAATGTCGCCTATGGCCCGCGTATTCATGGGTTAGCGCGCAAAGGCGATGAGCTGGACGAGGTAGTCGAAACCAGTTTACGACGGGCTGGTTTATGGGTAGAAGTGAAGGACCGTTTAACTTCACCTGGTACAGGGCTATCTGGTGGACAACAACAACGGCTATGCATCGCGCGCACCATTGCGGTATCGCCTGAAGTGATCCTGATGGATGAGCCTTGTTCGGCACTGGATCCGATTGCGACGGCCCGGGTAGAAGAATTATTGGTCGAATTACAAAAAAACTATACGATTGCTGTGGTCACCCATTCCATGCAACAAGCAGCACGTATCTCGCAACGTACTGCTTATTTTCATTTGGGGCGCCTGGTCGAAGTGGGTGAGACCACGCAAATATTCACCAATCCGCAGCATAAATTGACTGAGGATTATATTACTGGCCGGTTTGGTTAGACCAACACGGTCATTGAGCCGGGTGCGATTCAAACTGATGTGGTGATTTGTTACCACAGGTTTCTGGCAAGCGTTATTCTGGCGACCCTTCAGAGAAGCCCCCGACGGGTAACGCCGAAACGAATTTCATGTGCCCCAGCTATTACGCCACATCAATTTGAATCACACCCCATTGAGCCTGTGACGGGATTTGCATTTGAAATATAACAATAATATCGAAGATTTACCTTCCTGGAATCTGACACAACGCCAGTTGTGCGCTGTAGAACTGATTTTACAGGGAGCATTTGCGCCGCTTACCGGCTTTATGGGTGAGGCAGATTATCAGCAGGTGCTGACTGAATGGCGTTTGGCGTCAGGTGAACTGTGCCCGATGCCAGTCACACTGGATGTGTCGCAGGCATTTGCCGCATCTGTTACGCCGGGACAGCAGATTGTATTGCGTGACCCTGAATTTGTTGCCATAGCGCGGATGACAATCGACAGTTGCTGGCAACCGGATAAGGCATTGGAGGCGCAGCAGGTGTATGGTACCCGGGATGCGGCGCATCCCGGTGTTGATCAGGTATTACATCGTAGTGGTCCAGTGTATCTGGGAGGCCGGATACATAAAATTGAGCTGCCAACTCATTACGATTACCGTCAGCATCGCCACAGTCCGGATGAATTGAAGCGTTATTTTCATAAACTGGGCTGGCAGCGTATTGTCGGGTTTCATACCCACCGGGTGATGCATCGTGCAGAACATGATCTGGTTGCTGGTATTGCATCTGATCTGGCCGCGAATGTCTTGATTCATCCGACGATTGGTGTGACGCCGCCGAGCCGTCTGGATCACTTTACCCGGGTCCGTTGTTATGAGCGGGTGCTGGCAGAATATTCAGAACAGACGACCTGCCTGAGTCTGATCAATCTGGCAGTTTGTGGCGCTGGCCCACGTGAGGCCTTGTGGCATGCACTGATTCGCCAGCAATATGGTTGTACGCACTTTATTATCAGCGATGTGTACGCTGATCCGTTATCTGGTGAGTATGATCGTGCCACGATGCTGACGTTAGCAGATCGTTATGCTGCAGATCTGCAAATCGAACTGGTCGTTACCGAATCAATGCGTTATGTCTCACAGCGGGCGCAATATCTGCCGCTATCGCAGGTTGGGGCAGAAACCCATGATCTGACGTTGACGGATGCTGAATGTGTGCGGCGGTTACAGGAAGGTTTACCGATGCCGGACTGGTATACCTATCCGGCAGTATTGGCTGAGTTGCGTCGTGCCTATCCGCCGAAATATCAGCAGGGCTTTACGGTATTCTTTACCGGGCTATCCGGTTCAGGTAAATCCACAATAGCGAATGCGTTGCGGGTGAAACTCTTAGAGCTGGGCGGGCGGCCTGTGACCTTGCTGGATGGGGATGTGGTACGCAAACATTTGTCGAGTGAACTGACATTTTCGCAAGAGCACCGTAATTTGAATATCCGGCGCATCGGGTTTGTAGCCAGCGAAATCACTAAAAATGGTGGTATTGCGTTATGTGCACCGATTGCGCCTTATACGGCGGTGCGGCGTGAAGTGCGTGATATGGTGGAAGCGGTTGGCCAGTTTATTGAAGTGCATGTGGCAACTCCACTGGCTGAATGCGAAAGGCGTGATCGTAAAGGCCTGTATGCAAAGGCGCGGGCTGGTTTGTTAAAACAATTTACCGGCATTGACGATCCATACGAAGAGCCGGAAACGCCAGAATTCAGGTTGAATACGACGGATACCACACCGGATGAATGTGCGCACCAGTTGTTACTGATGCTGGAAAAGGCGGGTCTGATACGGGTATAAACAGGGTATGTTGTCAGGAAGTAGCAGCTAACAGGCGCAGCATGCGCGTCACCAGTTCGCGTTGCATATCAGCCCGCAGTTGCTGTACTTCCTGGTCGCTACTGAGTCGGGTTGCCTGTGGTTGATATACAATGCGGCTGGTGCGGATGGTGATGGGCGTAAGGGACGGGTCTTGTTTTGATTGGTAGAGCGCAAATTGCCAACTGAGAGTTAGCTCATACTCTACCGCTTCATTCGCTGAATTGACGCTGAATAGACGCGTGTTTTGTTGTCGTTCTGCAATCTCCAGGATGTATCGTCCATCCTGAGTGACGAGTGACACACCTGCTTGATGTAGCTGGCGGGTAATTTCGTGCGACAGATCGGAATAGCGAGCTACACCTGCAAGTTGCCACGGGCCAGGGAGTTGCGTCAGTTGTGGTAATTGTCCACGTAGCTGAAAGCCACAGGCACTCAATACACTGACCAGGAGTAGCAGTCTGGCAAGTGGGATCATAAGTTTGCTCATGGTTTTGTGGCCGCAGCAACCGTATGGGTAGTTCCTTGTTTAATTTTGGTGTGATTACCGAATAATGTTCTGAAGGTGCGTTTGATAAAGTGGCGCAGGCCGTTAACCACCACGACATAACACCGGCCACCGGGCTCCAGATGTTGGTAGATATCGTGGAAAAAGAGGGTGTAATGTTCTTTATTACTTTTTGCCGGCAGGTTGCTGGCGACCAGTGTGAAGGTTTGTGGCGGGATGTGTTGCAGGCCATTGCTGAGTATGACTTCGGCATTCAGGATTTGATTACGTTGCAGGTTTGCTCTGGCATAGTCAACGGCGACAAAGTCTTTATCGACTAAGCAACAATGGGCGGCATGTCGTGCCATCACCATGCCTAGCGGGCCATACCCGCAACCCAGATCTAATGCCCGGTCTGTCGATTCGATCGGCAGGTGTTGCAACAACAAGTGGGTACCGGTATCAATCGCCTTGGGTGAAAAAAGTCCCCAAGTAGTGTGAAACTGATAGTCCTGTCCGCATAGTTGTTCGGTGAAGACGATATCCTGACGGAGCTGTTCAATGTTGATTGGCTGATGGTCAGGTAGGGCGCACTGCTGTGCACCCCTACTATGGTGGCTCAATCGGTATCTCTATAGGTGGGTGTTGACAGAGTTGATGGATAGTCTGAACCAGTGCCGGGCCGGGTCGGCTCAGATCGGGTAAGCTGGTCTGGTGTGGCAGGTTGCCTGCCTGACTGGATAACCAGGGTATGGCTTGCTGGCTGGCAGCAGCTTCCGCTTCGACAGCGAACACGCCTCGTCTGATATGTTGATAGGTATTGCGCAGGCCGGCATGATGCAGGACGTCATTTAGCCAATGTTGGCCACCGATGGTTAATGCGGGCTGATCCCACAGGCTGAAATAGACTTTTTCGGGGTTTGGTCTTTTGCAGTTATCGTGTAGTGCCTGGAGAAAATCTTGTGCCGCTTGTTCGGCGGTTTTTGTTAGTCCGGTCAGGGTACCTAGAGCACGCATCTGATCAGCGAGGTCGCGTAATTGGGTTGGCTCACTATGAAACACATGCACAGGCTGAGTGGCCAGCCAGGCAAGATCGCCTGGCCGATTGCCGGAGGTCCAGGCGATCACCAGGTCTGGTGCCAATTGCAGTAGGTATTCGCGATCTATGCCGCCAAAGACACTGAGGCGGGGAATGGATGTCGGCAGATCAGATGCCTGGGTGGTTGCTGCTGCCACCAGGAGGTGTTCTCCGCCAATCGCTTGTATCAGTTCCGTGGCATGTGGCGACAAGGTGACGACCCGGGGTTGTGCCCAGGTGGTTGCGATGGAGAACCAGAGTAGTCCGATCAGAATACACTGAGTAGCGCAGCGCATGCGACAGTACCGGTCCACAAGACGATGGTTCGCTTCACCAGTGCGGCATGGGCGAAGACATCTTCACGGCCAGTGGCTGCCTGTCCGGTCAGTGCGGCCTGGCCAGTGGCTTGTAGCAGGGCGGTATGGTTCCAGGTGTTTTCCCGTTCTAGTGTCTGCCATGCATCAATCACTGCGGCAAAATGACCAGTTACCGCATAGCCCAGCACCGTTATCCGTGCTGGCAACCAGTTTATCCAGGTATGTAGCTGGCGCAGACCATTGGTCAGTTTGGGGGACATGGTGGTGGTGGTATCAGACTCCGACACCAGATGCGCTAGTACACGGTACAGCACCGCGCCGATGGCACCGAACAGGATGAAGCCGAGGATGGGCCCGAGGAATGCCTGATTTGCTTGTATCAGCAGGCCTTGTTTGACCTGTTGGTCCGGGTCGTGCTGCTGTGGGTCTGGTTGAGCAAAGTGGCTGGCAATCTGGCTGGCGCGTTGATTCTGCCCGGCGGCCCGCGCCTGCAGGTAGCTTTCCAGGTCGCGTGCCAGGTTGCGTGGCCCGAAGCTGAATAATAACGCTATCAGCCCGAATGCCCAGACGAATAGGGTGCCCAATCCGGGCATAATGATCAACTGACAGATGATGACCAATAGCACTAATGGGATCAGAAGCCAGTTGGGGTTTGCCAGGTATGGCGCAACACGAGCCAGTGGTTTGGCAGAGAGTGCACGTTGATACCAGGTGACAAACAGGTTGCTCTGGCGCCAGTGGCTGGCATCCCAGACGATGTATTCCAGGCATAACGCCAGCAGCAGTGTGATTGCAGTCAGCATAGGTCAGAACTCCTCAGGCCGCACGGTTTGGCGTTGCTGCATCAGCCGTGTGGGTGGTGGGTGTAAGATCTTCGGGATAGGTGATTTTACGGTTATCGGATCGGCCCGGTACCAGCAGCATGGTTGCACCAGCTTGTTCCAGTATGCTGGCTTCGTCAGTGACTGGCAGGTTGGCGGCGCAGGCGGTTTGTAGATGTTGGTACAGCAGGCCAAAGCGACACATTTGCGGTGTGAAGGCGTGCCAGATGTGGCTGCGGTCCAGGGTACGCTGAATGGTACCGTCTTCAGTCACTTGTTTGAGGGTGTCTGCAGCGCGCTGGCCCAGCAGGCCGCCTGCGGCGGTCGGGTGGGTTGTGACTTGTGCGATCAGGTGTGTCAGATCATCCGGGTGTAGATAGGGCCGAGCAGCGTCATGTACCAGTACCCAGTCTTCCGGAGCTGCCCGAGCTGCGAGTGCGTGCAGTGCATTTAAGACCGAATCACGCCGTTCTGTGCCACCGGTGACACGCACAATGTCAGGGTGTCGGGCGAAGCGGGTTTGTGCCCACCAATGATCATCCGGGCTGAGGGCGACATAGATCTGCCGGATCGCCGGGTGGGCGACCAGTGGCGCTAATGCCCGATCAATGACCTGCTGGTCGCCCAGTGGCAGGTATTGTTTCGGAATGGCGCTTTGCATCCGCTGGCCGATACCAGCCGCCGGGACGATGGCCCA
Organism: Gammaproteobacteria bacterium; assembly: GCA_020630035.1. GTDB lineage: Bacteria > Pseudomonadota > Gammaproteobacteria > Chromatiales > Chromatiaceae > JAHDBG01. Next base: position 3,995 of record JAHDCB010000033.1, on the reverse strand, counting down.
GTTAGTCATGTTGAATCAGTTGGTAATAGGTTTCTCCAGGGCGCACCAGGCCAAGGTCATAGCGGGCACGTGCCTCTACGGCATCACTGTGTTGTCGCAGATAGCGAATTTCAGCCAGCAGGGACTGGTTACGCCGGTGTTGTGCCGACAAGCTACGTTGTTGTTCTGCCTGTTGTTGTTGCAAACGATACACATCCGCCAGGCTGCCGGTGCCGACCCAGAGCGGGTATTGCAGCAGTAGCAGGGTGATGATCAGGCCAAGGTTGAGCAAAGCCATACGATAGCAGCGTATCAGGCAGATTGTGTGGCAATTTTGTGCACAGCATCAGCTGATAGGCCGGTTACTCGTTGGATAAGCTGAGGGTCAGTGCCTTCATGCAGCAGCCTGGAAGCAACCTTATGCAGGCTTTCCTGCTGGCCGCGTTGCATACCCTGCCGCATACCTTGCTGCATACCTCGTTGCATGCCTTGCTGTATGCCTTGCTGTATGCCTTGCTGTATGCCTTCCTGTTTGCCTTGTGTTTTTAAGGCTTCACCGATTGTCATGATATGCTCCCTCTGTTCTGGTTCCAGTTTTTCTGCGACCTGTTGAAATGCTTGTAGCGGATCTTCAGCCCGGGCAATCAATTGATAATATTGCATCAGTGTTTCCAGCATTGACAGGCCGCTGGTATCTTGTGTGATGCCACGTAAAAATTCGGTTGGTAGAGCGGTTAGTGCGGGTAAGACATCCTGATCTCTGACATGTTTGAAAAAATAACTCAGCAGGCCGGCCCGATCCTGTTGTAGCAGGGTAGTGTCAGGTTGTTGCTGTACATCAATCAGTTGTGGCGGGCCTTGTAGTGTGTGTCTGGCGTGTTCCGGGGTACGGAAAGGTAATGTCAGATCATACGGATAGGGTGTCGTGTGGCCATGATAGAACACCATAGTGTGGATGGGTGGCAGATAGGTATCGTGTGCATGCGGCAGTAAGATACTGGCTTTGTATTGCAGCAGGCGGATTGCCATTGTACGATCCGGGGTGCTCTGATGTTCAACCAGTGTGTACAGATAGGCGGTTTCGCCCTGGGTTTCGGGGGCACGTAACCTGACACGATACAGAATATCGCTGTGTAGTTTTTTAAAGGCACTGGTGATGCGGCTGCCGGACTGCAGCTCCAGTGTGTTCAGGTCAACCTTGTTCTGCCAGTCGGGAGTCAGATATTGCCGGAAGAAGGATTGCGCATTCGCTGGCTGCTGCATGATTTGCTGGAAGCATTTGTCATGTGGGCTCTGCAGATCAGCCATCCGTGGTCTCTGAAGGTTGCCAGCGCAGGTCCAGCTCACGTGCAGCACGGACATCGTCCAGGCGTTTTGCCGGAAGAGTATGGGGTGCCGTTCTGACCAGCTCCGGATCAGTTTCAGTCTCTTGCTGCACGGCGATCATAGCGGTGATAAATGCATCCAGGGTATCTTTGTCTTCTGTTTCCGTCGGCTCAATCAGGAAACATTCTGGTACCAGGAGTGGGAAGTAGGTTGTGGGTGCATGTACGCCGTAATCCAGCAGGCGTTTAGCAAAATCCATGGCACTGACCTGATGGGTCTTTGCCTGGTGTTTCAGCGTCAGGATAAATTCGTGCGTGGCCCGGCGGTCCGGATAGGCCAGTTCAAAGCCGGCTTCGCGTAATTTTGTTGCCAGATAGTTCGCATTCAGAGTGGCGTACTCAGCCACGCGTTGCATCCCTGCGCGCCCGAGCAGTCGGGCATAGATATAGGCACGTAATAAGACACCAGCATTACCGGCAAAGGCATGCAGTTTGCCGATGCTGTGCGGGCAGTCGGTTTCGGTTTGCCAGGTATAGTGTCCGTCGGTGCCTTGGGTGACCATCGGTACTGGCAGGTAGGGTAACAAGCGGGTACTCACACCCACCGGTCCGGCACCTGGTCCGCCGCCACCATGTGGTGTGGAGAAGGTTTTGTGCAGGTTCATATGGATGACGTCAAAGCCCATATCACCCGGCCTGGCCTGGCCGAGAATCGCATTCAGATTGGCACCATCGTAATACAGCAGGCCGCCGGCAGCATGCACCAGACGCGCAATCTCCTGAATTTTCTGCTCAAATACACCGAGAGTTGATGGGTTGGTCAGCATGATGCCAGCCGTTTGCGGGCCAAGTGCTGTCTGCAGTGCTGCCAGGTCAACATCGCCGTCGGCGAGGGTTGGGATTTCACGGACTTTATAGCCACACATCACAGCGGTTGCCGGATTGGTACCGTGGGCAGCATTCGGCACGATAATTTCGCAGCGGGCATGATCGCCACGGGCGGTATGGTAGGCCCGGATCATCGCTACGCCGGTGAACTCACCTTGAGCACCAGCGGCTGGAACGAGCGAGACCGCCTGCATCCCGGTCACGGTTTTCAGCATGGTCTGCAATTCGTACAGGCAATGCAGATAGCCCTGGCTATGCGAGTCCGGCGCATAGGGATGGCGGTGCAGCAATCCGGGCAGCATCGCTAAGCTATTGCAGACCCGGGGGTTGTATTTCATGGTGCAGGAACCCAGCGGATAAAACTCAGTGTCGATAGAAAAGTTTTTACGTGATAGCCGGGTGTAATGACGGACGACTTGCAGCTCGGATACCTCCGGCAGTGCGGCCGGCTGGCGGCGCCTGAATGTTGCTGGAATGGTATTCAGGTCATAGACGGTGCCGGGTGTCTGGGCAAAGGCCCGGCGGCCTGAGCGGGATTGTTCCTGGATCAGCATAGTAGGGTTGGGTTTTTTGCAGAAGTTAATATGGCATCAGGACACTTCTGAAGACGTTGCGAGTGCAGTCGTTTTCAGCGGTGTCCAGCATGCAGATAGCGAAGGTGATACTGGTCTATGGCCTGGTGTAACGTCGTCAGTGTTCCGGTATTCCGGATGACATCATCGGCAGTGGCCAGATAATCCGCCCGGCTGCACTGGCTGGCAATGATCTGTGAGGCAGCGTCGGCAGAAATCTGGTCGCGTTGCTGAATACGGGCTTGCTGTACCGAGACCGGTGCATCTATCAGCAACACCCGGTCTGCCGGATAGCCGGCCTGGCTGGTTGGCCAGAGAGGAATCACCAGCAGAACATAAGGGCCGGTTGCTCTGGCGCGCTGTTGTAACATCTCGTGGCGGATTGCCGGGTGTAATATGGCCTCCAGTTGCGCACGCGCGCTGGCATCCTGAAAGATACGGGAGCGTAGTTTTGTCCGTGCCAGGCTGCCGTCTGGTTGTAACAGATCATCACCAAAGGTTGCGACAATCTGCGTCAGGGCCGGGCTGCCAGGTTGCACCAGTGTGCGACTGATCACATCGGCGTCAATCACACTGACGCCGAGTGTGGCGAAATAGTCACTGGCGGCAGATTTGCCACTGCCGATTCCACCGGTTAGTACAACAGTGTACATGATCAGGGTAGTGTCAGGCCGAGATACCACTGGTTGATCTCAGCACCATAAAATAATGCAAGACAACCAGCGGCGGCCAGATGCGGGCCGAATGGCATCGGTGCCTGGCGGTCCTGGCGGCGCAACAGAATCAGAGCCGTGCCAAAGACGGCGCCGCTGAGTGAGGCAAATAACAAGATTTGCGGTAATAATGCCCAACCGAGCCAGGCACCAAAGGCTGCATACAACTTAAAATCGCCGTAGCCGAGGCCATATTTACCGGTTACCAGATGAAACAGGTGGAACACCAGCCACAGGCTGATATAACCGGCAACGGCACCGATGACCGCTGATTCAAGCGTGGTGAACGTTTGCTCCAGATTAACGATCAGGCCAAGCCACAGCAGAGGCAGGGTGAGCTGATCCGGCAGCAGCTGAGTATCCCAGTCAATCAGGCTGAGTGCCAGCAGGCACCAGACGAACAGGCAGGCATATACTGCGGTGATATTCAGGCCAAAATGGCTGACTGTCAGCCAGGTTGCCAGTGCAGTTGCGGCTTCTACCAGCGGATAACGGGGGCTGATACGAGCGGCACAATA
>JAHDCB010000207.1 GCA_020630035.1 Gammaproteobacteria bacterium | reverse complement strand
GCAATGTTGTGACTTGCGGCTGCCACCTATCGCGTTATTCAGCCCTTCGCTGCGGTAGCCGGAGTTTGGGCGGATCGGTACACCATAATGTGCCCGAATCGGTTCCAGCACACTGGTACACAAGTCACGCAGTTCCGGTATCAGTGCATCCGGTGCCTGGTTGTTGATACCCTGGCGTTCTGCGGTACCGGAATAACACAGTTCAGCCAGGCTGAAATGTTTTCTCAGTTGCATAAGGTCTAATCCCACAGGTTAGGGCGGTTGGTCTCTGCCGGTTGCTCAGCCGGCAGCCGGATTACCAGGCCTGCCGGTAACACCAGCGGTTGGTGTAATAACGCCGGGTTCGCGGCATAAGTGGCTTCAGTCACACCGGCAGTCTTGCCCAGGTGCTGTTGGCATAGCGCATCCACCATGTCGCCTGCCCGGGTTCTGACGATTTGGGTCACAACAGTCTGATCCGGCTGCGGGTGCGTCCGAGAAACCGGCGTACCGCTTCGTTGTATTGGCGCCGGTGGTCGTTGATGCGCGGAGTCATCTGATCCGCCCGTTCATGGCCGGTGCGGGTGGTGTCATAGTCCCGGTAGGCCTCCACCAGCAAGCCTTTTGCCCAGTGGTATACCGCCTGGCGGTAGAGCTGTTCGTGCGCAGTCTGGTCGCCGTAGCGGGTGGATGTCACATCTGCCAGGCAGGTAATGCCTGCCGCCTGTTGCGTTGCCTGCCAGTCCGCCAGGTTGTGGTTCGTCTTTAAGATCCCTGCCTCGATCGCAGCCTGTTGTCGGTCGGTCGGGATGGTCTGATCCAGACGCTGGTTCGCGGCAAAGTCGGCCAGGTCGATGTCCGGGAAAAAGCCGTTGTTCGCAACAGTGCCGGTCACTGGCCCCGCCGGGGTATTCGTCGCGATAAAGTCATTCATCAGCATCACCTGGCTGCAAAGGGTGCATGACAGTGAGTTCCAGCCCCTGCTGGCCCGTCACACACCCTTGCAGGGCCGGGGGAGAGATCGTTATGTCTGTTGCTTTTTCAGCCGCGCCAGCGGCTGTTTCACTTGTTTTATGGTCGGGTGCAGTGCCAGTGCCTGTTCGTAATGACTGATCGCTTCTGTTACACCTTCCGTCTGCTGTGCCAGGCAGACCGCAAACGCTTTATGCTGTTTTGCCCGCACCTCATCTGGCATATCAGCGCCTTCAGTCAGTGGCGCGACCTGGCGTAACAGTGCCAGACCCGCCGCTGCCTGCTCATCTTCGTCTTGTGCCAGGACGTATTCGCTGGTTTCTTCCACCACAAAACACGCCAGGCTGCGGCCAAACCGCGCTGGCAGGCTCAGGTGATGTTCCAGCGCATAGTCTGCTATGGCCATAAAGCCCACCATGTCCTGCACGTCCAGTCGCCACACCAGCACCTGCATCACCACTTCATCGGCGGCACCATGCCCTTCCGCCAGCACGCCTTCGACATATTCCGCGTAATCCGGCAGATACTCGCTCTTCAGTTCAGTACGCCGCTGGCGACTTTGTACCTGTTTTAATTGCCGCAGATGGGTATGTAGTTGCGCCAGCATCTGTTCATATAGCGAGCTGCCCGCCATCGTGTCTGCCGCTTGTGCCGCTTCCCGTTCAGCCTGCATTCGCCGCAGATGGGCTCGTGCCGGGCTCAGACTCATGCCCAGCCTCCGTTGCCGTCCGGCAGTAATAAGTTTTCAAAGACTGCACATTTATCATAATCTTCAATGACATACGCCTCATTGTTCGACATATAGTTCACGATCCGGTTGAATTCCGGTTCTTCCTTCATATGCCGTCGTTGTCCACCCTTCTGGTAATAAATCGACAGGTTTTTGAATGAAGTGATCATGAAAGTGCGATCCGGCAGGTACGGCACGGTATACACCGGCAGATGCCCCAGCTTTTGTTGCAGCATCATCGAATCCAGTGCCTTTCTTTCGGTCGCTGCATCCGATTTCGCGATCAGTTCATAATACTTTTCGTTCAGCAGATCATCGCTGGTAATCACCACCAGATCGGGCTTTTTGCGATGCCAGGCCGCGATCATGTTGTTTTTGCAGTCATACACTGCCAGATCCAGATGTGG
>JAHDCB010000206.1 GCA_020630035.1 Gammaproteobacteria bacterium | reverse complement strand
TGAGCATTTTTTAACGAAGTATTTGCAAGCGGAATAGTTTTTAGAGGTGCCCTTTTAATACGGAACTGGGTGCCAGTATGGAACTGATCAGACCTTTCGCGGCATTACGCCCGGTAGATACACGTGCAGCAGATGTTGTGGCGCCACCTTATGATGTGATGAGCCGGGACGAGGCAAAAAAAATGGCCGCCGGGCGGCCCTGGAGTTTTCTGCACATCTCGCGTCCGGAGATTGATCTGGCCGATGATGTGGATCCGTATGATGACCAGGTCTATGCTCAAGGGCAAGCTAATCTGCAGCAGATGCAGGCTGCTGGTATTCTGCAACAGGATGCTGTCCCTGGCTACTACGTCTATCGGCTGACGATGGGAACGCATGTGCAGACCGGACTGGTTGCGGTCGCATCAGTCGATGCCTACAACACGGATCGTATCAAAAAACATGAATTTACCCGACCAGTAAAGGAACAGGATCGGGTGCAGCAGATCAAGAGTCTGAATGCGCAGACCGGGCCGGTGTTTCTGGTGTATCCGGCACAGCCTGATGTAGATGCTATTTTAGCGGCAGCGACTCAGGCGCAACCGGCTGCTGACATCATTGCTGCTGATAGTGTGCGTCATCAGTTATGGCTGCTGCAGGACGATACCCGGATTGAGGCACTGACTGCGGCGTTTGCCGCGATGCCCGCCTTGTATGTTGCGGATGGTCATCACCGCTCGGCTGCGGCTGCGCGCGTTGCGGCTGAGTGTGCAGCAGATACAGCGGATAACCTGGCGCAGCGTTATTTTCTAAGTGTTATCTTTCCTCACGATCAGGTCTGTATCTTAGATTATAACCGGCTGATTCGCGATCTTCATGGCCTGACAGCAGAAGAGTTTTTAGCTCAGGTTGCAGAGCGGTTCCGGGTACGTCCCTTGTCAGAACCGACCAAGCCAGACAAGCCCGGGGTATTCAGTATGTATCTGCGTGGCCAGTGGTATCAACTACAGTTACGTACAGCACAGCATACCGATGATCCGGTTGCCGGGCTGGATGTGAGCTTGCTGACCGAGCATCTGATTGAACCTGTTCTTGGTATTCAGGACCCCCGGCGCGATCAGCGGATTGATTTTGTTGGCGGTATTCGTGGTTTGTCCACCTTGCAGGCCCGGGTAGATAGCGGCGACTGGGCGGTCGCGTTTGCGCTATATCCGGTCTCCATGTCAGCCCTGATGAGTGTGGCTGATAGTGGCCAGGTGATGCCACCGAAGTCAACCTGGTTTGAGCCTAAGTTGGCAGATGGGCTGGTGAGTCACTTGCTATCATGATAGTAGTGCGGCATGTCAAACTTCAGTATCCATGTTACCTGAGTCTGCTCTCCGAGGTACGCCATAAACCCATCCGTGGGGGCTCGGCTGCGGCCATTCATGGCCGCAGACGCCCTCGGAGAGCAGACTCAGGCAACGCCTGATTCATTTGATCTGCTACCAATCCATCCTTGTACATGTTTTTGTTAGGCGATATATCCCCATTTTTTAAATTGTTCTTGAAGTTCTTTGTTCTTCCTGAATGCCAAAAAATAAAGATATTCCGGAGCCATGTCTAATTTATTCAACCATAAAACTGTACTATGTTGAATTTTAAAGTCTTTAAAATTTGATTCATCTTTTAGTTGAGTAAAAATTTCTCTTGTATCTGAAAATATAGTCTTTTCAAGATTTGCAACACCCATTTTTCCATTATTAAATTTAAGCTGAATGCTATATTTTCCTACATGTCTTGCCTCTTTAATACTTAGCATTACAGCACCTCTTATACCAATGGTTGAATTTTATGGTGTTTTCCTGATTCTTTAATACTATTCCAGTTTTTCAGTAATTCGTCTTGATGTTCTTGTGCCCACTCCACAACCAGGCTCATTACTTTCGGTGGCAATTTTCCCTCCATAATATTCAATTTTTTTATCGATATTGATGCCTTGTATTCATTGTACTCGGCATGAAAATGAGCAGCAATTCCCGCTGATATAAAAACCCCAATAAAAATAAGGCCTGTCAGGGCCCCTGTAGTGGTCTAATAATCTCGTACCACACGAAGGGGTAAGTTACCCTGACC
>JAHDCB010000032.1 GCA_020630035.1 Gammaproteobacteria bacterium | reverse complement strand
GAGCTGCCAGGCGCCGGATACCTTCGCAGCCATCACCCGGGCAAATTGTGCCGGTGTCTGATGTAACAACATGCCGTCATCCAGGATACCAGCAGCATGGATGATGCCGCACAATGGCACGGTTTGCTGACTGGTTGCAATCAGGCGGGCACAATCAGTGGCGTCCGCCACATCGGCGGCAACCAGCACAACCTGCACTTGTGCAGCACGCAATTGTGCCAACACTGGCTGTGCTGCATCCGGCACCTGTGCACTGCGGCTGTTCAGGATCAGGTATCTTGCTCCAGCCTCCGCCAGTGCCTGTGCTACCTGCAAACCCAGGCCACCCAGGCCACCAGTGATCAGATAGGCCCGGTCAGCCCGGATGGGTGTCTCTGGCTCTGGCTGCAGCGACAGGACAATCTTGCCACGCTGTCTGCCCTGCTGCATATAACGTACGGCATCGGCCATCTGGTGTAACGGATACGTCCGGTGCGGCAGCGGTTGCAGTCTGCCCTGCGCAAACCAGGTGCATAAGTCTGCGAACAGCCGGTTGATCTGTGCAGCCGGCGTGTCATCGGTCAGATCAAACGGATGATAGGCTACATCGGGCCGCGCAGCCTGTACCTGTTCTGCACTCCAGATATCCAGCTTACCCAGTTCAACAAAGCGCCCTTTTTCACCCAATACCTGAATCCCGGCGCGGATAAAGTCACCATTCAGGCTGTTCAGCACCACATCCACCCCGGCACCTGCGGTGTCACGCCGGATTTCTTCAGTGAATGCAAGGGTCCGCGAGTTGTACAGCCGGGTGATGCCCTGCGCACGCAGAAAGTCCCATTTCGGTGGACTGGCAGTGGCATAGACTTCAGCACCAATCGCCTGCGCGATCTGGATCGCAGCCTGCCCGACACCTCCGGCAGCGGCATGGATCAGTACCCGTTCTCCGGCTTGCAGTTGCGCCAGGTCATACAAGCCCCGATACGCCGTCAGAAATACCAGCGGGATCGTCGCTGCCTCGATATCACTCAGTTCAGCCGGGATCTGCGCCACATAACGCGCATCCAGCGTGAGATAGCTGGCGAAGGTGCCTTCGGCCAGCGCCATCACCCGGTCACCCACCGTCAGACCTGTGACCTGTGCACCGATTGCAGTCACGACACCGGCACATTCAAAACCGAGCGGCACCTCTGCGGCAGTATGGATGTTGTACTCAGTGGCATACTGTTCTGCCAGCATCCCGAGCACATTCAGCATATCGCGGAAATTCAGCCCGGTTGCACGAACTTCAATCTCAACCTGACCTGCTTCCGGGTCATGTCGAGGACAAGGCACGATCTGCAACTCATCCGGGCTGCCATACTCAGCCAATTGCATCCGACCCGGCTCTGCGACCCAGTCCCGCATGGGTTCAGGTTGATAAGGATGCAATCTGGCGACATACCGCTCTCCCTGGCGATACGCGACCTGCGGCTCTGCGCTCGCCGCCCGCTGTTCTGCCAGGATCAGCGCTGCCGGATCAGCCTCTGTATCCATATCAATGCACCGACAGGCAAACTCAGGATGCTCCGCACGAATCGTACGCACCAGGGCCCATACGGGGGACTGCGCTATCTGTACCGGCAGGACACCCGGCTGCACCGCCTGACTGTGTTCGGTCAGAATCCACAGCTGCGGCGTCCATGCGCGCGCACTCAGGGCCTGTACCAGGTGTAATAATCCGGTGCACAGTGCCTGCACCTGTTCCGGAACTGTGTCAGCCAGTTCCCGACCCCAGGCATACACCACCTGCTGACAGGGTATTGCTGCCATGCTGCTCAGCAAACGGGCATAATCTTCTGCCCGACCTGGATTGAGTGTGATCACCCGCAGTTCATCACTATGTGTGGTACGGGTGGTTTCGGCATACGCCTCGCCCGGAATCACCAGGACACCCTGCTGACCCGCCTGCTGTAAGGATGTGGCTGATGTGTCTGCATCCGGCTGGCCAAACAACAACCAGGTCGCAGTATCCTGCGCGGCTGCGGGTTCCGACGGCACCAGCGGTGCCGTGACCCATACCGGGGTGTACAGCCAGTCATGCCAGTTGGTGTCTTGCAGCAGACTGTCTGCCGATATCACCCGGTCTTCTAATTCGATCAATTCTGCGATCAGCCGACCAGCCTGATCCAGCAACCGGATATGCCAGACACCTTCTTCCTGTTGCTGCGCATACACCCACCAGACGGTACCGGATGCAGCCTGATAACAATGCAACGCCTGCAGAGCAAAGGGTACCGTGGTCTCAGCCTGCGTGGCTGCCGCTGCATAGGCGACAGCAAACTGTACCTGAGTACACGCATCCAGCAGGCCGGGATGGATCACATAGCCATCCGGCAACAAGCCTGCCGGCAGTCGCAAACAAGCCAGTGCCACCTGCTCCCCTACCCAGGCCTGTTGTATCCAGCGGAAGGTCGGGCCGAAGGCCAGGCCCTGATCCGCTAGGGCCTGATATAACCCCGGCACGTCAATTGGTGTGGGACAGGCCACCTGGTAATCAGTCAGATCCACTGCTGATGGCCGTGGTGCATCCAGCTGAAACTGGCCGCTGGCATGGACCACGGGTGATTCAGGTGCCGGGCTGATCAGTTGTTCGGTCCGGGCGACACTGGATAATTCAAATGCAGTGTGTGTTGCATCCTCCGGGGTACACACCACCTGTACCGTGCGGTCTGTTGTGAGCACCAGCGGACTGGAAAAGATGATATCTGTCAGTGTCATCCCACCCTGAGGCCGGCCCTCAGCGTCCTGCACCAGCGCGGCGATGCTGAGCAGCATCGCCAGATGGCAGGCCCCGGGCGAGATCACCGTACCATGGATACGGTGATCTGCCAGAAAGGGCAATGTTTCCAGACAATAGTCCTTCACAAATACGGTCTGATGATGTTGCGGCAACGGCACACACTGATCAACCAGCGGGCATAACGAGGCGGTTGCCGGTCTGACGGGTTCCAGCCAGTACCGCTGGCGCTGAAACGGATAGGTCGGCAACGCGACCTTATGCCGTTGGTAATCGCGATCAAATGCCACCCAGTCGATCACAACACCGCGTGTGTACAGCTGCCCCAGACTGGTCAGGAGTGATTGCCAATCCGCATGTTCAGACTGCAGACTGGGTAGATATAAGGGTTCGGTCGGTTCCGGCCATTGTGATCTGGCCAGATCCAGCAGGACCGGTTGTGGCCCGACTTCGAGCAATATATCCACCGACTGTTCGGATAGCATCCGGACACTATCTGCAAAACGCACGACAGCCTGCGCCTGCCGTACCCAATAATCTGGCGTGCTGAGCTCTGTACTCACCCGTTGTCCGGTCAGACTTGAGATCAGCGGATAACGCGGCGGATGATAGGTCAAGGTCTGTGCCACCCGCTCAAATTCAGTCAAGTCCTGTATCAATCGACCGCGTGCAGCAACCAGACGCAGGCCGTCTGCGAGGCTGAACACACCCGCGACACACGCAGCGATCACTTCACCAACACCATGCCCCAGCACCACATCCGGCTGGATCCCCCAGGCCTGCCATAGACTGGCCAGGGCATATTCGATCGCAAATAAAGCCGGTTGAGCATAAGCAGCCTGTGCCAGCCGTGCCTCGGCGGCGGAATCAGTCGCAAACAGGCTCGATAACAGCGGCTCAGCCAGCTCAGGCGCTAACAGACGAGCACACTCATCCAATGCAGCCCGGAAGGTCGGCTGAGTCTGATATAACTCGCGTCCCATCCCGACATATTGCGCACCCTGGCCGGTGAATAAAAACGCGATGCGCGGCTTCGCCTGATGATCCGGCACATGACCCTGACTCACAGTCGTGCCCTCTCCGGCAAACGCAGCCAGTCGGGTCGCCATGTGTGGCGTATCCTGCGCCAGCAGGCTCAGCCGATACGCAAAATCCTGCCGGGTCAGATCCGCACTGTAGCTGATATCAGCCAGCTCTGGCACAGGCACCGCCTGCAGCCTGACGTGATAACGTCGGGCCAGCTCGTGTAATGCCTGTGGTGTCCGGGCTGACAGGTTCAGCAGATGCCAGGGACGCTCAACCGGTTTATCGTCCGGATCTGCCTGCGATGCGTCAGTAACCATCCGGAATGGCTGTGTACTGACTGCGATCGGTGCCTGCTCCAGCACCGTATGGGCATTCGTACCACTGACACCAAACGCACTGATCCCGGCCAGACGAGTCTCTGCCAACTGAGGAAACGGTTGCAATGTACGCACCACCTGCACCGGCAGATGCTGCCAGTCCATGCGTGGATTCAGTTCAGCACAATGCAGGCTGGGCGGAATCTGTTGCTGCTGCAGCGCCAGGGCGGTCTTGATCAGACCGGCAATCCCGGCGGCACTGTCCAGATGACCAATATTCGTCTTGACCGAACCGATCCGCACCGGCTCGGTGTTTTTCTGGAATACCTGACCCAGCGCCTCGACCTCCAGCGGATCACCCAGCAGAGTGCCGGTACCATGCGCTTCCACATAGCCTATATCAGCAGCGGCTACCCCACCGTTCTGATGTGCCTGCCGGATCACTGCCTGTTGCGCCAAGCCATTCGGCACGGTCAGGCCGCTGCTGCGTCCATCGTGATTGATGGCTGAGCCCCGGATCACCGCCACCACCGGATCACCATCGCGCAACGCATCCGATAGCCGCCTCAGCACAACAAGACCGCACCCCTCACCCTGATTATAACCATTCGCGTCTGCCGCAAAGGTTCGACACTGACTATCCGGAGACAAGGCACCGGCCTGCGCCATCTGGATGGTAAAGTGCGGGGTCAGCATCAGGGCCGCGCCACCCGCCAGGGCACTGTCGCACTCGCCTGCACGCAGGCTCTGGCAGGCCAGATGAACCGCGACCAGCGAAGACGAACAGGCGGTATCGACCACGAAGGTCGGCCCGGTCAGCCCCCACACATACGCCAGACGGCCTGCCGCGACACTCAGGTTATTGCCGCTCATGGTGTACATGTCATTTCGCTCCAGCGGCTGGCTGGCGAAATGATAATAATCCTGAGTGGACAGGCCCAGAAACACGCCCGCCCGACTACCGTACAATCGGTCATGCGCCAATCCGGCGCGCTCCAGGGCCTCCCAACCCACCTCCAGTAACATCCGTTGTTGCGGATCCATTTTTTCGGCTTCGCGCCCGGAAATGCCAAAAAAGGCCGCATCAAACTGATCTACCTCCGCCAGAAAACTGGCCTGGCGGGTATAGGTCTTGCCCGGTGGCAATGTCTCGACGTCCGGGTGATATAACGAAGCGTGATCCCAACGCGAGGTCGGCATCTCCGACAATATGCTTTGCCCGGTACGTAACAACTCCCAGAATTTATCCGGGGTATCCGCAATTGCCGGAAATCGGCATCCGATACCAACAATCGCAATCGGCTCTTTTTGTGCACCTTCCAGTTGATCGACTTTAGCCTGCAATCGCTTAACCGCTAACAAGGCCTGTTTGACCGGTGATAATGTTTTATTCATTTCGTTGATACCAAACTCTATGCAATAGTTTTCATACAGTCACGTATACAATCCGCCAGGGCAATCACATGAGGTGGCTCTATCACAGTAAAATGATTGCCCGGCACCTGATAACAGGTTATCGGATAAGCAGAAAATTGTTCCCAACCCCACTCAGGGTGTTGAACAGTAAATTGTTTGTCCGGCAAATAACTGAATACTTCGATCTCATCAGCCCGTATCAGGGTGATCAGAACAGGTAATGCCTCAATCGGTGGTGTATAACATTCATTACTCGACAAATTCGCACGATAAACCGCCGCCAGTTGTTCGATTTCTGGCATGTCCAGCAATACACCATGTTTTTTCAGATGCTGCGCGATACAACGCATTTGTTGCCTCGGCCTGAGCGCAGCAAACTCATCATATGACCAGATAAAATCTGAACCGTTACCATATGAATTGGCAAATTCGTACCTGAATCTCGCATCCGACCAGTAGCCAGCCTTCCGCCTGGTCGAGTCAATCAGTGAAATATCCAGAATGATCAGTTGACTGATCTGATGACCCTGATCTGACAACTGGCGAGCTACTTCAAAGGCCACTCGCCCACCAAATGAATAACCCCCGATCAGATAAGGCCCTGCTGGTTGTACGGCCTGTAATGCGCAGATATGATGGGCTGCTATCTCCGGGATACTGTTATAAGGTGACTCATGTGCATTCTGGCCGAATGAGCGCAGGCCATACACAGGTCGGTCACAACCTGTATGTTGTACCAGCGGCAACAACATGGCAACATTGCCCTGTATCCCTGGTATGAAGAATAACGGGCGCTTGTCCCCCTTCGGTTGCAAAGTAACCAGGGTTGAAATCGATTCAGATGGCATAATAATATGTTTATCTTTTGATTGATTACGCTATAACCTTTCTGAAAACGAAAAATCTTTCGGTTTCGTCCAGGCCATACAGAATAAATCCAGTGGATTCAAATAAATTCAGATATTCTGTTTCATCGAAAAACCGCATGGTCAGTGTCTGTTCAGACAAAACTGTGCCATCTCTGGAAAAGGTATAGGTCTTGTGTGCCTGATTGCCGGAAAACATCAGCTTCTGTGCATAGGTGATGTTATCTCTGATCAGCAGATCGCTATTACCCCGGGAATGCTGGAGCGAAATACACAGCACACCATCATCTTCCAGCAAACCATAAATCTTATGCAATAATGCAATACAGACCTGTTTCTGCAAACAATAACTATATAGTCTGTACTGTTTTTCAACCGGCGAATCAGTAAAGATAAACACGCCACCCAGAGATATAGCAGACGAAAATTTCTTATCAGATGTATAGTTCTGAATATCCTGACAGACCAGTTCAACCGGATAATGTTTCAGCCTGTCTTCTGCCTGACGTATCATATCAGGTGAACAATCAACACCTGTGATCTGATAATCGGCCAATTGCAACAGTTGTTCAATCAGCAGACCAGTCCCGACACCAAGGTCTAATACGGTTTTTCCCCCGGTCAGAATACGATGTAATGATTGCGCATAACCAGCATGATCATAATAACCAGAGGTCATCAGGCAATCATAATAATTCGCCAGATCGGTGTATTGATTGTCCACTACTGTGCTGCACTGTGAGGCACAATGTATCCTCATGAATTTGAATTGTCGGATAATCGCTGTTTTTTCTGATCCCACAAAGGCTTCATCGCCACCCCCAGACCACTGAAAAAACCTGCCTGAAATAACACTTCAGCGGCAACAATACCAAAGTGCAGAAAGAATACCCCACCGACACAGATGATACCCGGCACCATGGTCGTCCAGAAACCTTGTTGCATCGTCCGGTCAAACTGATGAGCCAGATTCAGCAGATCATCCAGCCGGGCTAATCCCCGATCCATCAGGACGATCTGAGCGGCATCGGTCGCAATGGTCGTGGCACCACATAAAGAGATGCCCACATCGGCCTGCTGTAACGCGATCGCATCATTCATGCCATCACCGATAAAGCATACCTTGCGTCCTTCCCGCTGCAGCTGAGTGATCAGGGTGGCCTTGTTTTCCGGCAAGGTTTCCGCAAAATAGTCATCCACCCCGAGTGCTTCCGCCAGATGGCGGGTTGGCTCTGTCTGATCACCAGAAATAATCACCAGCCTTAGGCCACGCCGCCGCAGATCATCCAGTACTGATGTTGTTTCCGGGCGCAATCGGGTATGCAGTTCCAGTGCACCAATCACTGCATCACCACACGCGACCAGCACCAGTGAATGACCCTGCTGCTGGCATGCCGTCTGCAGGCTTGTGATGCGTTCCGGTAATAGCATGTCTTCCAGCTGCATAAAGCGCAGACTGCCCACCCGTATCTGTTGACCTTCCAGACTGACCTGAATGCCGTAACCCACTTCATAGCTCGCATCCTGGATCTCAGGCAGGTCCAGATCGCTCGCAGCCGCGATAATCGCCTTCGCAATCGGATGGGTCTGGCGATATTCGGCTGCTGCGGCATAGCGCAGGACATCATCCTCGGTATAGTCCGGATGACAGCCGTGAATCCGGGCAACCTCAGGTATCTCCTGCGTCAGGGTACCGGTCTTATCAAATACAAAGGTATCAATTGTCTGTAGCTGCTCCAGGGCACGCGCATCCTTGACCAGAATGGACTGTTGTGCCGCAAGCTGCAGGTAATTAAACATACTCAGTATGGATACCGTACGCAGATTATAGCCAAACCCGGCACCCAAAGCCGCCGTCGCTCCAGTTAATCCAAAAAACGGATACGCCACAAGGCTCACCACCAAATTGGGTAGTGCACCCTTATCGGCTAGTTCCAGCCCTCTGGATTCAATTGCTGTTTTATGTGCGGCGGTCTCAACCAGAATATCACCGATGCGCGTTGCCATCGTCTGATCACCCGCCTGTTCAACCTGCACAAAGACCCGCCCACTCAACACCAGCGTGCCGGCGAACACCGCATCACCCGGCTGTTTTTCTACCGGTTGTGCCTCACCGGTCAGCATATGCTGATCAATCTGCGCCAGTCCGTCTGTGATCACACCATCAATCGGTAATGCCTCACCAGCATTCACCACAATCATGTCACCAACCTGAAGCTCTTCGGTCGCGACCTCAAGTTCCACACCATCAATCACCCGCAATGCGACACGAGATTGCTGACCAAATACATGTTGCAACCGGTCACGGGAATCCGCCTCCATGACAAATCGCAGTTTGGTGCCCAGGTTATATAAGATTGATATCGCAGTGCCGAACACAAAATAACCTGCCAACCACATCCCGATGAAATAAATGGTGGTAATCAGGTTCAGCGTGACCTTGCCATTCTGCCTGAGATCGTGATAGGCCTCGGCGGCATGTCGGGCAGTCAGAAAGGTGACCATACCAATCATAACCAGCGACATGGCGGGCAGAACAGTGGCACTCAGCACCGCGCTACCAAACGCGATCGTGGCAAAACCCAGGCGGCGATTGATATCCTGTTCCGGTGCGCTGGGCAAGGCCGGCTGATCTTCATGCGCCAGTAAGGCCATCTGTTGCTGACGCTGCTGACCAAATAACCGAGGATCCAAGCGTGTCTTTATCCAGGTCTGATAACGTCGGTCCAGTCGTTTCATCACCTTCTGTACGCTGGAAAGAACAGATGTCGATCGACGCCGCGCGTACACTGCTGTACACAACACACTGGTTACTGCGGCTATTTCCAGAATCGCCATAGGCTTAATGCTCTGTATCGCTGATCATCGGCAACGTTGTAACAGATTGTTGGTAGTGGTACAAAGGTCGAACTTTGGGTATGCGAACATTCACCTGGCCCAGACCAGTCTGAATGGCGCGCTCCGGC
Organism: Gammaproteobacteria bacterium; assembly: GCA_020630035.1. Taxonomy (GTDB): domain Bacteria; phylum Pseudomonadota; class Gammaproteobacteria; order Chromatiales; family Chromatiaceae; genus JAHDBG01. The sequence continues at coordinate 3,955 of JAHDCB010000032.1, read as the reverse complement.
AAGTCGCCATTACGGACAACAGCCCGTTTACCACCATCAATCTCCAATTCGCTGTGCTGAGCCAACAGCACATTCACTTCGGGTTCAATCGCCTGAGCCAACAGGCGTTGAGCACCGTTCTTTAAAATATTGTCTAAGCCACCGACAAGCTCTGGTGATTGAGCCTGATTCTCTGTAATATCTGTCATGAGTGCTACCTCTGGTGGGGTTGGAAATTTCAACCAATAGCGTAGCACCTTCTCAGGACACGATATACACCAGATATGACTATACCTCTATTCGGCACCCCCTAAGCAGGGTAGTTGGCTCAATATCGCTGAGAGCAGACTTAGCGCATTAACCCGGCAGTGCCTGAAGAATCATCGTATCGGTGAGTTGGCGACCCTGCAACAAGAAACTATGGCGAAGCACTAGCACTGTGTTTCTATGCTAGCATAGCCTTATCCGGTGCAGATTAATACTTTCTGATTAGTAGTAACGTGGTAATAGATTTTTCAGGATTCCGAATCAGAATCAAAATACAACCAGAAAAACGGAGGTTAATGTTTTGGTAACAAAAAGACCCGAATACCGTCCCAGAATCGGAGGGTTGAAAACAGCGTCACCAGAAATCGGTGAACGTATCAAAAGCCCGAATATGCATGACTTAGGACCAGGTGAACTGGCTATATCGGAATGGAAGGCAGCCGGATTGATATTACCGGATTTTGATATCATCCGCCCCTATCGCCTGGAACGCATACGCTGCTATCTGAAAAAATTTGATTATGCTGGCATTGTGTTGTACGACCCGATCAATGTGCGTTATGCCATTGACAGCACTAATATGCAAGTCTGGCTGATGCACAATGCATTGCGTTATGCATTTATACCCACCGAAGGACCAGTGGTTCTGTGGGAGCTCAACGATTGTGATTTTATGAGTCAGCATACATCAGTGATTGACGAGATTCGACCGGCTGTAGCCTGGTTTTACTATTGTGCAGGTAATCGTTATGTCGAACAAGCCACAAAGTGGGCAGCAGAAATCGCTGATCTGGTGCACCAGCATGGTGGCGGTAACAAACGGCTGGCGATTGACCGTTGTAACCATGAAGGCTCGGCTGCACTTATGTCACATGGCATTGAAATGTGTAATGGCGAGGAAGTCATGGAGCTGGCACGTCAAATAAAATGTGCAGAAGAAATCAAAGCGATGCGGTGTGCGATCCATGCTTGTGAACGCAGTATAGAAACTATGTATTCACACCTGCGACCGGGTATCATGGAACAACACCTATGGAGTTATCTGCATGCCGAAAATATCAAACGTGGTGGCGAGTGGATTGAAACACGCCTGTTAGCATCCGGCCCACGCTGTAACCCATGGCATCAGGAATGCAGCAGCCGCCAGATTCAGGCGGGTGAGCTGGTCGCTTTTGATACAGACCTGATTGGGCCTTATGGTATATGCGTGGATATTTCACGTACCTGGTTGTGTGGTGATGTTATGCCAACTGAAGCACAATCTGATATTTATCGCAAGGCTCATGCGCAGATTGTGCAAAATACGGAATGGTTACGACCAGGTTTGAGCTTCTATGACTTAACACACCAGTCGCTACAATACGATCCTGACGAATATGGTCGTTATGGTTGCCTGTATCATGGTGTCGGGCTATGTGATGAGGCACCTTGCATCTATTTTCCTGATGCGTGGGAAGAATGTGGCTACGATGGGGTACTCCAGGCCGGCATGGTGCTTTGTGTTGAAAGTTATGTCGGAAAAAAGTCAGGTGGCCCTGGGGTAAAACTTGAAGAGCAGGTGCTAATTACTGAAAATGGTTGCGAATGTCTCTCGACTTATCCGTTTGCAGTAAATTTACTTCAAAAACCATTATCAGGTTAATCACTCTGTATATTTACGCGCACAGTAATTTTTGCAGAACCCCGCCACCACTATACAACACATTTAATAATGCTATTGTTCATACCTGTGTTGCATGCAGATTCAGCTCAGCCAGGGTTTGCATCAGCTCATCCTCTGCTTCAGCTTCGGTTTGTTCGCTGATCTGATCCATCCATGTCGATCCGGCTGTGTCTGGTTGTTTCGCTGCTGGCGATGTGTCGGTATCAAACGATATCGCTAACACATCACTGATCAGATAATCGCTGAGTGCAGCGATAGTGGCATAGGTCAGGGCGACCGTCTGCGGCAAGGTCACCTGCAGATCAATCTGCAGCTGGTTGCGCAATTCTATGGAAGTCAGCGAATCCAGACCATAATCAAAAAAGCCTTGTTGCCGACCGAGCTGAGTGCTGGTTGTGCCCAGCACCTGACCAACCACATTACGCAGGTAATCCTCCAGCACAGCACGCCGCCCGGCCACTGGTGCATCCTGCAGTTGTTGCAGTACAGATGTAACTACCGGTGCTGACGTAGTCTGTGTCTGCACGATGCTGGCAATAAACGGCCAGGGTGCTGCCAGCGGCAGGGTAGCTGCCCAGATATCCCAGTCAACCGGCAGCACCGCCACCTGGGCACGGGTCTGTCTGAGTAATTGATCCAGCGCCTGCAGGGCTTGGCGCACTGGCAGAAAGTCGCGTCCATGCTGCTGCATCCGCCGCTGGTATTTTTCGGACGTACGCGCTGAAATGCCAACCTCGCCCCAGGGACCCCAGTTGATCGTCAGCCCCGGCAATCCCTGTGCCTTACGATGGTGCGCGAGTCCGTCCAGAAATGCATTCGCAGCTGAATAGGGTGTCTGGCTGGCATAGCCGAGGAAGGATGAGTCGGAGGAATAGCTGACAAAAAAGTCTAACGGCAAGTCGCGCGTCTGTTGATGCAGGTGCCAGGCCCCGGACACCTTCGCAGCCAGGATGCGCGCAAACCGTTCGGCAGTCTGATTCGCGACCATCGCATCGTCTGTAATGCCGGCTGCCTGCACGATGCCGCGCAGTGGTCGGGTACAGGCTGCCAACATCGCCTGCACTCCCTGCAGTTCAGCCACATCTGCCGCGACCACGCTGATCTGAGCACCTGTCGCCTCCAGCGCAGCCACTGCAGCTGCACTTTCCGGTGTCGCCCCCCGGCGGCTGGCCAGTACCAGATGGCGAGCCCCCTGACGCACCAGATAATCGGCGGTCTTTAATCCCAGTCCGCCGAACCCGCCAACGATCAGATAACTAGCCTCAGACTCTATCCGCAAGGGCTGCCGTTCAACCGGCGACACACCTTGCAGGCGTGCGACTCGTAATTTGTCCTGACGCCAGGCCAGTTGCGTTTCGTGACCGGCCATCTGCACGGTGCGCAACAATTGATCTGCCTGTCTGGCAACATCTGTGCAAGCCGGATCCAGATCAACACAGAAGCAACCCAGTTCAGCCTGTTCCCACAACAGGGTACGTCCCATTCCCCACAGGGCGGTCTGGGCCGGATTCACCTGTTCAGTGCCTAGGACTGCCTGGCTGCCCTGCGTCCCGAGATACAGGGTGGGTGTCTGCTGGCGCCGGTTCAGTGCCTGAACCAGGTGCAGGGCACCGATACACCAGGTTGCCGCCTGTTGCGGTATCTCTGTCGTTGCAGTCGTGGCACCCCACAGATACAGCACGTGATGTGCAGGTACACTGAGCGCGGCCAGTAGCTGGTCTGCGTGTACTGCCTCGTGTGGATTGATCATCCAGCAGTCGGGAGCCTGCTGCTGGCAGGTCGAACCGGCCAGGACCCGGGTGACCTGCTGGCCTTGTGCGCTCAGTTGTGTCTGCAATGCAGCACTCAGCGCCGTATCCGCAAAGATTAACCAATGAGCCGTCCGACTCGGTTCTGCCGATGGTTCCACCACGGTTTCCCAATCGATCTGGTAATACCATTCAGACACCTGTTGTGCTGCGATCGGGTGCTGATCTGGTGCCGTTGACTCAGGTTCAATCCAGCAGCGTTCGCGCTGCCACGGATAGGTCGGCAAGGGCACCCGCC
>JAHDCB010000205.1 GCA_020630035.1 Gammaproteobacteria bacterium | reverse complement strand
CCGCCTCGGTGTATCCACGGGAAGTCGTTCGGGCCTGCCTGGATGCCAATGCCGCTGCAATCATTTGCGCACATAACCACCCCTCCGGCGTTGCTGAACCCTCAAAGGCCGATATCGACATCACGAAACGATTATCCAAATCACTCGCATTGATTGACGTGCGCGTGCTGGACCACATCATCACCGGAGAGGGCTATGCTGTGAGTCTGGCCGAGCGTGGGGAGATGTAACCCTGCACGCCATCGGCATTTGCCGGTATTCTGAATAACGCTGTGATCAGACCACGTCGTCTGCTCTCGGCAAGACCGGGAATCGGTGTACCTGGCTGCACTTAAAGCACACAGACCGTCACAAGAAAGTTGATAGATTGTCAACGCGATATGCGCAATGTGCGCGTCATCCTGCACAAGCTGTTTCTCGACGCCACCGTTTTCAATTCGAATTCGCACACCTCGATCGAGGATAGTTATCAGTGACTTCTCAACGGCGTATTCAGCCCATCCGGTGGTGTCTTACTTCTCAGTGTCAACAACTCATTATTGATTTCTCTTCACTACACAAAGCGTGACTACCAGCTTGCAATTGCCAGGAAATTCGTCAATGATAATGTCATGACAATTTAGGTATTGAACATGATAAAAAGAAAACTCATATCACTGAGCTTGCTGTTGACAACCGCCTTGGTATCCTCCTACACCCTGGCACAAGAGCGCTTACAACCTCGAGATCTGGACGGGAACCCGACAACGGCGGAAGCGTGGTACGACAGTGAACTCAATATTACCTGGCTGCAGGACACGAATATCGGTCTGTCCAATACTTTCGGCCTGCAGCGCGGATCGATCAGTGACTTTGGCTCCGAAGTTGACGCTGGCGGGGCAATGCTGCTGGAGGCGTTACCGGCTTTCATTAGCGGGATGAATCAGAGCACTTTTCTCGGGCAATCAAACTGGCGTCTGCCCACCGCGATGATCGGTTCAGATCCCGACTGCAGTACGCAACTCGATAATGGAGCAATAGCCTATGGTTCCGGTTGTACCGGCGCTGAAGCCGGTTCTCTAAATCTGTACCTGGAAAACCGCTATGGCGGTATAGCAGCTTCGCCGTTTGTTAACAGCAGAACCAGTGGCCTGAACATCGTTGGCGATAGGTGGCTGGGTTCTAACGGTCCGTCAGGCAGACATAAATTTAGTTTCAGCGGACAGGGCAATTTAACTTTTTGTGGTGCCGGGCGTTGTGACAAAGCCTATGTCTGGCCAGTGCATGATGGTGACATCGGTAGTGTTACACAGCTGCCAACCTTTTCGGACTCACTTCTGCCAAGAGACCTTGATGGTGACAGCACCACTACCGAAGCGTATTACTATGTGCCACAGAATATCACCTGGCTTGCCGAGTCAAATCTGGGACTGGTTGAGTCATTCGGGTTGCAGCGCGGGCTGTTCGATGACAATGCCACGCAGGTGAACGAAAACGGCCTGATGTTCGCAGAATCGTTGCAGGCGTTTATCGAGGGTGCAAACCAAAGTAACTATCTTGGTATGAGTAACTGGCGCTTGCCAATCGCAGCCGCCGATGATCCGGGCTGCCTGCGCGATGCCGAGTTACTCAACCCCGATCTGGAAGGCCAGGCTGTTTTCGGCGCCGATTGTCTGGCTGCCGAGGCCGGTGAATTCAATCAGTTTCTTCTCTCGAATACCACAACCACACAGGCTAGTCCCTTTACCAGTCTGGCGACTCAAAGCAGGGTTTGGCTCGGATCGAACGGCCCCACCGGCAGACACAGCTTCTTCTTTGGCCTGACCGACCGCGGCGAAGTGGGTAATCTTGGTGTCTGCCCCAGTCCATCCGGAATCCGTCACTGTCAGCCATCTGCTGTATGGCTGGTCCATGATGGCGATATTGGAACCGGACCACAGCCTGATAACGGCGAGGGTACAACAACCACTGAAGTCACGCCCACAGGTGGTGGCGGTGGCTCGGTCGGCTTCATGGGTCTGTTGGTCGGACTGTTGTTACGACGCGTGAGAACCAGAAGATAAAGGTTAATTTCTCTTCCGTATCGAATCGCTGTCCCACCACAACCGTGTGGGACAGCACAACG
>JAHDCB010000031.1 GCA_020630035.1 Gammaproteobacteria bacterium | reverse complement strand
GCCCCTGACGGGTAACGCTCTGTGAGTAAGGTAGTACAACCACCCTCGTGGTCATCCCCACCAGAATGACACCGTGGTATGGCAAACTTGGTATTCAGGGTCAGTGCAGGTTTTTAACTTCCTGAGGTGTCAGGTCAAACAGCTCAGCGATTTGCTGATCGTCGAGTTGGCCAAGCACCTTTTTTGCTGAATTTACGCGATTTTTGTGATATCTGGTGGCTGCGGCTGCGCGCTCAATTTCCATACCTTTTTCCATACCTTTTTCCATCGCTATCTGAAAAGAAGGTAGTTGTTCTATATTGAAGTCGGTCAACATCTGTTCGGTCTCCTTCACAGTATTTTGCAGGTCGCGGTTTTCTGAGAGTAATTCCAGCATATGCAGGTAACGCCGGAATGTCTCATCATGCTGGTGCGTTAGTTGGTACAGCCGTGTGATGATGTGGCTGACGATATCTCTGGCAGATCGTTCTTTAAAGTCGCATAAGATCGCCAGGACCAGGGCATCCGGGGTATCTTCACTTAAGAGTAGCGCACAGTCAATTGTGCGCATATCAATCAGTTCGTAGTGATAGTGGAGTTCTGGCAGGCCGGCTGGCATGTTCAGCCTGGCCTTGCCGGTATAGATCAGATATTGCCGCAGTGGCTCTTGTGGCCAGCGTAGTCGGATGTCTGTGTAATAACGTAACATCCGTAGCGGCATCTGTGGATGATTGTTGTTCTGGATTTCCAGATGCAGTAGGCAAGGGGCGGTATCTTTGCAGGACTGTACTCGCACCACCATATCTGCCCGCCGGTCTTCGACCCGGTGTTGCTCGGTGTTGAGCCACTCAATGCTGTCTGGCACCACTGGGATCTGCAGCAGGCGTGTCACCAGGCAGGCAGCGAGTTCTTCGATCAGGCTTTTTGTGACGATGTCTTTTTGCATAAGACTATTGTGCAGCAGGGTGTTCAGGTGGCGTTTTCAATCAGCTGATTGAGAACCCCACCTAAGATTAACGGATAAACAGCTGATCCTGGTGTTGCGCAAAATATTGTAATGTCCGGTGTACTGCCGCGACTACGGCACGTGGTGTGATGGTCGCGCCGGTGAACTGGTCAAAGTCGCCGCCGTCGCGCTGCACGCGCCAGCGAAGGGGGTTGTGCAGGTGTTTGCCGGTAAAGCCGAGGATCCAGGGGTGACGTTCATGCTCGATTTTATCGCCCAGGCCGGGTGTTTCACGGTGGCTGATTACGCGTACCCCGGCGAGTGTGCCATCAGTCTGGACAGCAATAATTAAGTTGATTGCCCCGCTGTAGCCCTGGGCAATCACCGGGCTGAAGATCGCGGCAACTGGCTCCTGGCCCAGACGAGCGCGATACACGGTGGTTTGCTCACTACCGAGCTGTTGTGAGGCGTGTACGGTCAGTGGGTCTTGTAATAGATCGTTATCGTGTTCAGGTGTGATCGCATTTAATTGCGCCAGTAATGCAATACGCTCGTTTTGTCGGATTTGTTCGGTCGTGTTGTCGTAACTCAGCCCGACCAGCAAGGTGCCGATGAACGCAAATGTGAGCAGCAGCCCGGTGGCCTTGAGTATGTGGCGCCATATAGAGACCAGGTCAGGTGTCATGATTGGTTTTCTGACGTGCGCCGAATACCCTGGGCTGGGTGTAGTGGTCTATGGTGGGGGCCGCCATATTGAGTAACAACACCGCGAACGCGACGGCATCCGGGTAGTCGCCCCAGGTGCGGATGATGAACACCAGCAAGCCGATCATGGCGCCATAGATCAGTTGTCCGCGTGGCGTGGTGCTGGCACTGACCGGGTCTGTGGCGATAAAGAAGGCACCAATAATGGCAGCGCCGCTGAACAGGTGAAAGGCAGGGAATGGGTGGGTTTCCGGGTCAGTCAGCCAGAATAGTCCGGCGATCAGCAACAAGGCACCGAGCAGACTGGTCGGGATACGCCAACTGATCACCTTGCGCCAGACCAGATACAGGCCGCCGAGTAAGAACCAGTTTGCACACCATTCCCAGCCACGGGCACCATAATCGCCCCAGAGCGGACTCTGGCGAATTTCACTGAGCATCTGGTTCTGCGACAGGCCGGTACGCATCTGATCCAGCGGGGTAGCTTGCGTCACCACGTCCCAGCCCTGGGCTGGTGGCAGGCCTTGAAAAATGGCACGCAGGCTGTCGATCAGGGTCAGTGTCTCCAGGCTCAGAACATCCGGGGGCAGCCAGCGAGTCATCGTGACCGGGAATGAAATCAGCAAAAAGACATAACCTGTCATCGCCGGATTGAAGGGGTTATAGCCCAGGCCGCCGTACAATTGTTTTGCCACGATGATGGCAAACAGGCTGCCAAGTACGGTTTGCCACCAAGGTAGTACGGGTGATAAGGCGAGTGCCAGTAGCCAACCGGTAACGATCGCACTGAGGTCGCTGATGGCTGGCAAGGGGTCGCGTTTTCTTGCGATGAGGCACAGCCATTCGGCAAGCACCGCTGTACTGCAGGCCAGGGCGATGTTGATCAGTACTCCCCAGCCGAAATACCACCACATCGCGAGTGTACCGGGAATCAGGGCCAGCAGCACTTCGCCCATCACCCGGTTGATTCGGTTGGTGACAGGCAGATGGGGGGCGCGTGAGGTACGAAACTGCATCGTAATACGTCAGGTCTTGTTGGGTGAGTGCTGAGTTTGCGCTGTACTGCGTGCAGTGTGACGCGGCAGATCATCTGTTATCTGCGCCAGGGCGGCCAACATATCGCGATCCAGTGCTGAGGCAGCCTGGTATACCCGAGCACAACCCAGGTGCCGTGCATGTTGTGCTACGCGCGCGCCGGGCACCAGTATCGAGGTTTGATATAGCAGTGGTTGTCCGGCATTGCCGAGCATCTGGTGCAGATTGTCCAGGATGGTATTACTGGTCACTGTAACCACATCGACCAGCGCATCCCAGTGTTGTACCAGGTTATGCGGATTACGTGCTGGGCATTGGCGACGATACACTTCAGCATAGTGTACGGTCGCACCGCGTGCGCTGAGTGTCTGGCGCAAAGTAGTGCGGCCACTATCCCCGCGGATGATCAGGATGTGCTGGTCTGTGACTTGTTGTAGCTCAGGTAGGGCCAGCAATCCTTCGCTAGTAGGTTGTTGCGGGGTGATGGTGGGTGCCAGGCCGGCCTGTTTTAAGGCCGCTGCGGTTGCATTGCCGATAGCGGCTATGGGTAGATCTAATGGGATACGGTCGGGTAGCAGTGGAAACGCATAGTGCACCGCATTGGCGCTGGTGAAGATCGCCAGATCAGTCTGGGATAGTCGGGCAAGGGCGGTTTGGGCGGCTGCCTTGTTTGCTGGCCCCAGGATTTCCAGGGCCGGGAAGCTGACTGGACGACCATGAGCATTTTGCACCGCCTCAGCAAAGGCCTGTGCTTGTGCGGCAGGTCGGGTAATCAAGACGCTGACCCCTCCCAGATGCAGCGATTGGATTGCTTGAGTCATGGGTTGGCCCGAGCTATCCGGCGACGTCGGAGCTGGTTCCAGCCAACCAGTGCCAGCAGGGCAAGCGCGGGTAGATACCAGAGTGCCAGTGCCGGGCGCGGGTTGGGTTTTTCCAGTGCCAGGATCTGCCAACCGAAGTCCAGCCCGGCCCGGGCAGCCGGGCTGCCGAGCGTGATTGTATCTATGTTGGTGCCACTGTCGGTGTGCGAGATACTGAGCCCGGTTGCGGCCAGTCGCTCATCCGGGCTGCCTTTTTCCCCCAGAGGTAATTGCACAGTTTTCTGTACCAGATTGCCTTCCAGGGAATAGCCTTCAGTCAGAAGTCGGATGCTGGTGTCATCTGGTTGCATATGCTGGGTGATGGTATGGGGTGCGATCTGCCGGTAGGGCGGTATCCATTGATCCATCCAGAAGTCCGGCCTGAACAGAGTGAAGGCACAGAGTAGCAGGAGTACGGTTTCCCACCAGCGGCATCTGGTGAGCCAATAGCCCTGGGTTGCGGCAGCAAAGATCAGCATGGCCGCAGCGGCGGTAATGATCGTCATGGCGAGTTCAGTCAAGGTGACGATATCCAGCAATAATAACTGTGTGTTAAATACAAACATGAACGGTAGTACGGCAGTGCGGATATCATAGGTAAAGCCTTGTACACCCGTACGGATCGGGTCAGCCCCGGCGATCCCGGCACCCGCAAAGGCCGCCAGCCCGACTGGTGGTGTATCATCTGCCAGAATGCCGAAATAAAACACAAACAGATGGGCAGCGATTAACGGCACAATCATGCCGTTCAGTGCGCCGATATCGACGATCACTGGTGCCATCAGGGTGGCGACCACAATATAGTTGGCAGTGGTCGGCAGGCCCATGCCGAGAATCAGACAGATCAGTGCGGTAAACAACAAGGTCAGCAGCATATGGCCCTGGGATAGCTCCAGAATGACATCTGTCATGATCTGACCCACGCCGGTCAGGGTGATGGTGCCGACGATAACTCCGGCAGTTGCGGTTGCCAGGGCGATGCCGATCATATTTTTTGCCCCTTGTTGTAGTCCGACCAGCAGATCCTGGCCGCCCTGGCGCAGTTGGCGCCACCAACCGGCCTGACGCAGGCATACTGCAATCAGTGGGTCCTTGGTCAGCGTGATCGTTATCATCGCGACCAGTGCATAAAACGCAGATAAGCCGGGAGAGAGGCGCTCGACAGTCAGACACCAGATCAGCACGACCAGTGGCAGGAAATAAAACAGGCCGGATTTGACAATCGGGCCCAGGGCTGGCAAAGTGGTCAGGTCTTCGGTCAGGTCAGCGCGGGCAGCGGCCTGATAGGGGGCAGCATAGGCGGCCAGACTGACGTAACTGGTGATTAACAAGCCGACGATCAGCCAAGGCGCTGTTTCTGCATAATGCTCACTGAAATAACCCAGGACGCAATAAACGCCTAAACTAAGCAGACAGAATCCAACTGCAATCAAGGCATACGCAGCCCAGCGTTCGGTCTTCTGTCCAGCTGATTTTGGCAGGCCCTGCATATTTGCCTTTACGGCTTCCAGGTGCACGATATAAAACAAGGCCAGGTACGAAATCAGGGCAGGCAGCAGGGCGTGCTGGATCACTTCAATGTAGGGAATATTGACATACTCGACCATCAGAAATGCTGCCGCACCCATAACTGGTGGGGTCAGTTGACCATTCGTTGAGGCAGCGACTTCAATCGCTGCGGCCTTATAGCCGGGAAAACCAACCCGTTTCATCAGCGGAATCGTGAAGGTGCCAGTGGTGACCACATTACTGATTGAAGAGCCGGAGATCATCCCACTCAGACCAGAGGCAGCGATGGCGGCTTTTGCCGGGCCGCCGCGCATATGACCCATCAGAGCAAACGCAATCCGGATAAAATAGGCGCCGGCACCGGTGCGTTCCAGCAGGGCGCCAAATAACACAAACAAAAATACAAAATCAGTCGAGACACCGAGTGCGACGCCAAACACACCTTCCGTAGTGAGCCATTGATGTGATAATAACTTGTTCAGGCTGGCACCCTGATGTGAAATGATGTCCGGCATATAAGGCCCGGCGACCGAATACAACAAAAAGACACTGGCGACGATGACCAGTGGCAGGCCGAGTACTCGTCGGGAGCCTTCCAGCAACAACAGCAGGCCGGTTGCAGCCGCGATCACATCAATCAGCAGCGGGGCGCCGGAACGTTGCGCCAGGGTGTCGTAAAACACAAACAGATAGCTGCAACCCCAGATGGCCAGGCAGGCCAGAGCCAAGTCCCAGCGACATACAGAGCTGGATTGACGACTGCGGCTAAAACTGAGAAAGGTGAGTAAAATGGCGAAACTGAGATGAATGGCCCGGTTTTGTGTATTGTTGAAGAGGCCGAGATCGAACATAAAAGGCAGAGGAGAGGCGATCCAGAGCTGGAACAATGACCAGACCAGGCAGATCAGCCAGAACAGGCGTTGTGTTTGGGGTTGCGGCTGGTCAGAGATAGGCATGAGATGATGTGAGATAGGGCTGAGGAGTTTTGGCTGAATTACCGTGGTATCGCTCAGCGAATAGCAATGATATACCTGAAGTCAGGTGATAACTGTCGCGAGCGAAGGCAGGATTTTATCAGAAACCTCTGAGAGGATAATGTGGTATGTCACAAGACATCAAAAAAGTAGTGTTGGCGTATTCCGGAGGTCTGGATACGTCGATTATTCTGAAATGGCTGCAACAGGTCTATCAGTGTGAGGTAGTCACCTTCACCGCAGACCTGGGTCAGGGAGAAGAAGTTGAACCGGCCCGGCAGAAGGCCGAAAAGCTGGGCATACGCGAGATTTATATAGAAGATCTGCGGGAAGAATATGCACGCGACTTTGTGTTCCCGATGTTTCGGGCGAATGCGTTGTATGAAGGCGAATACCTGCTCGGTACTTCTATTGCGCGTCCGCTGATTGCACAGCGGCTGGTCGAAATCGCACAGGCAACAGGTGCGGATGCGATTGCGCATGGCGCAACAGGTAAGGGTAATGATCAGGTACGGTTTGAATTGGGTGCGTACGGTTTGCAGCCGGATATCCGGGTAATAGCACCCTGGCGTGAATGGGATCTCCTGTCGCGTGAAAAGCTGATGCAATATGCAGCGCAACACAGTATAGAGATAGACTATGCGCAGCAAGGTAAAAAATCGCCATACTCAATGGATGCGAACCTGTTGCACATCTCGTACGAAGGGGATCAGCTGGAAGATCCGTGGATTGAGCCGGAAGAATCGATGTGGCGCTGGACAGTAGCCCCGGAACAGGCCCCGGATCAGCCAGTGTATCTTGAACTGACGTATGCACAAGGTGATATCGTCGCCATAGACGGACAGGCGATGAGTCCGGCGACGGTCATGACACATCTGAACCAGGTGGCGGGTGCGCAGGGTGTGGGGCGGAGTGATATTGTAGAAAACCGGTATGTCGGGATGAAATCGCGTGGGTGTTATGAAACACCGGCTGGTACCGTGATGTTGAAGGCCCACCGGGCGATTGAATCCCTGACCCTGGATCGGGAGTCCGCCCACTTGAAAGATGAATTGATGCCGAAATATGCCACGATGATTTATAACGGCTATTGGTGGAGCCCGGAGCGACAGGCGATCCAGGCATTGATAGACCAGACCCAACACGTGGTATGCGGAGACGTGCGGTTGAAGCTATACAAAGGTAGCGTCACAGTCGTTGGTCGTCGATCCGCCACACACAGCCTGTTTGACAAAAACATCGCGACCTTTGAAGACGATGGAGGCGCTTATGATCAGGCAGATGCAGCGGGCTTTATCAAACTGAATGCATTACGTTTACGTCTGGCAGCGCGTACTTCACTATGATCGCTAAAAAAACATCCGGGTTTCAGGCATTTCTGCAATCAGAATCTGTTGGTGGTGTGTTGTTAATGCTGGCAGCCGTGTTAGCAATTATCTTTGCTAATACACCACTGAACTTGTATTACAAAGAATTGTTGGCCATACCGATAGAAATGCGGCTTGGTAGTCTCGAAATTGCCAAGCCGATGCTGTTGTGGATCAATGATGGTCTGATGGCGCTTTTTTTCTTTCTGGTTGGGTTGGAATTAAAACGCGATCTGGTAGAAGGTGAGTTATCGCATAAAAGCAATATCATTCTGCCTGCCGTAGGTGCCGTAGGTGGGATGGTCGTCCCGGCACTGTTTTACTGGTACTTTAATGCGGATGACCCGGTTGCGCTCAAAGGCTGGGCGATACCCGCAGCGACAGATATTGCGTTTGCACTTGGCGTGCTGCTGCTGTTGGGTAATCGGGTACCTAAAAGCCTGAAGGTTTTTCTGGTGTCTCTGGCAATATTTGATGATATCGGTGCAATTTTAATTATCGCGGTTTTTTATACTGCAAATATCTCATTTACTGCGCTGTATTTTGTCGCACTGTGTATTGCGTTGCTGGTCTATATGAACAAACGCAACGTGATTGATAAGAGGTTGTATCTTGTTATCGGTGTCGTGATGTGGGTTGCTATGTTAAAGTCCGGCGTACATGCCACATTGGCAGGCGTGATACTGGCATTATTAATACCAATGTACTCCAGAACACAGCCTGACATATCCCCGGTAAAAAGCCTGGAGCACAGCCTGCATGGTGTAGTTAGCCTGATAGTGTTACCGATATTTGCGTTTGCGAATTCCGGCCTGAATCTGGCAGGCGTGACCTGGGATCAGGTCACACATGGTGTGCCAATCGGCATCATTACCGGGCTGTTCTTAGGTAAACAGTTTGGTATCTTCGGCATCTGTTGGCTAAGCATCCGCTGTGGTATTACCAAGATGCCCAGAGGGGCAGACTGGCTGAGCTTGTATGGAGTCTCCGTGCTGTGCGGGATCGGATTTACTATGAGTCTGTTTATCGGATCACTGGCATTCGAAGAAACCGGGGTGAACCTGCCGTTTGACGAACGACTGGGCATCATCATCGGCTCGCTGGCCTCTGGTATCCTGGGATATATCTTATTGAAGATCAGCCTGCCGAAGACCAGTCGCGGAGAGAGTTAGCTTTTTGACCGTCCACCACCGCGACAAGGCGGCGAGGCAGGTGCCTCGCCGCCTTTGGCAAGCCATTCTGCTGGCGTATAGGTATGCAATGCCAGAGCATGAATCGCTGCCTGAATGTCACCCGCCAGGGCCTGGTGTACAGCACGGTGGCGTTTGATCAGTGGTTGTGCCTCAAATTGTGTACACACCAGTGTGACCTTAAAGTGTGACTCAGCACCAGCAGGCACATTATGCTGGTGACTTTCATCTATCACCTCCAGATAGCTGGGCGCAAATTGAGTGTGTAATCGTTCAGTCAGGCGTTCTCGCATTGTCATACGGGGTGTCCGATCAAGTTAGTGTCGTATCTTTTATTTGTGGCGCTCAATGTAATTCCACCTGGCCAACTAATTGGTCGATATGTGCAATATTGTGTCGGTCACAATAATCTGACAGGCCCTGATTGATTTTGGGTAACACCAGCGGATCATAAAACAAGGCAGTGCCGATGCCGATTGCGCTGGCACCTGCTAGCAAAAACTCCAGTGCATCCTCAGCTGAACAAATGCCACCCTGACCGATGATCGGGACCTGATGATCCTTCGTTACCTGGTACACCTGATGGCACTTAAGCAACGCAATCGGCTTGATTGCCGGGCCGGATAGACCGCCCTGATTATTGCCGATATGCGGACGTCGTGACTCAATATCAATTGCCATCCCCATCAAGGTGTTAATCACGGCAAATGCATCCGAACCGGCCTCCAGACAGCGCCGGGCATTATCAGCGATGTCGGTCTGGTTCGGTGATAGCTTCGTGATCAGTGGCTTGTCAGTAGCACTGCGACATGCTGCGACTACCCGGGCAGACATATCCGGGTCATTGCCGAAAGCGACACCACCTTGTTTAACATTCGGGCACGAAATATTGATCTCAATCGCATCAATCGGCGAGTCATCGAACTTGCGAGTGACCTCGTGATATTCCTCCAGCGTAGAACCGGACACATTCGCAATAAACCGGGTTTCGCTGAAGTCCAGTGTTGGCAGAATACGCTGAATGACAGCATCCACCCCCGGATTTTGTAGCCCGATGGCGTTCAGCATACCTTGCGGTGTTTCATACACCCGGTGTGGACGATTGCCCAGACGAGCGGTGCCGGTTGTGCCTTTCAGGCAAACAGCACCACAATCGCGATTAGAAAAGCCTTGCACGCGGGTGTATTCCTCACCAAAGCCGACACAGCCGGAGAGTAATACGAGCGGGCTGGCGAAATCCAGGCCACAAAAATTCAGAGCGAGGCGTGGATCAGACATAAATAGATAGCAATGAGTAATTGTGGTGGTATGGCCATCGGCAGGTATGTCTTATACGCAGGTGATGAACCGGATTAACTGACATCCTGACGCCTGGCGTAAAAACCAACAAGCCTGCTGGGATTGAGAGTCACTGCGTCCGTATTACAGCGGTTTTAAGACGGCCAACAGAATGATCGCGACCAGCATCAATACCGGAATTTCATTAAACCAGCGGAACCAAACATGTGAGCGGTTATTGCGGTCATGTTTAAAATCCAGCCACAATACACCGCAATAGAGGTGATAGATCAGCAATAGCCCGATTAAACCCAGCTTCAGGTTGAACCAGAGTTGCCCGGCAAAGGCGGCCCAGGCATAATCAATTAACATCCAGAGACCGAATACTAGCGTGAGCACAGCACCTGGTGTGGTTATGCCGAATAATAACTTACGTTCCATGATCTTGAAGCGATCCAGCGAAATCTGGTCTGCACTCATCGCGTGATACACAAACAGGCGCGGCAGATAAAATAAGCCAGCAAACCAGGTGACCATACTGATTAAGTGCCAGGCCTTTAACATCATGGTTGCTCAGTAGTTATGTGGTTGCGTGCCTGCTCACTGGCCTGTAACGCGGCGGCGACTTCGGGTGGCATGTAGTTCTCATCATGCTTTGCAAGTACCTCATCCGCCAGAAATACCCCGTCAGCGCCGAGGCGGCCTTGTGCAATCGCGCCCTGACCCTCAGCAAACAAGTCGGGCAGAATGCCGGTGTAGGTGACCGGAACTTCTTGCTGGTAGTCGGTGAGTACAAAGCGTACAGTCAGGTCGTGTTGCGCTCGTACAATACTATCAACCTTGACCATACCGCCCACCCGGAACGAGCGGTTATCCGGTGCCTGACCAGCATGCACCTCAGTTGGTGAAAAAAAATACGATAGATTATTGCCGAGTGCACCCAGAATCAGCGTGCTGGCCAGGGCCAGGCCTGCCAGCCCGAGCAGAATGAAGAGCAGGCGTTGCCGTCGTGCAGTCACGATGTCGACTCCACACGAAATCGCCGGGCAATCTGTGCACGCACAACCTTTTCCTGGCGTTGTACCCACCAGGGTTCCAGCAGCATACACGCTGCCGTCATCCCGAATGAACCCCATACATATAGTGCGTAGCCGCCCATAGCGAGCCATTCCAGCATCTTCAATCTCCGAATGTAACCAAACGATCCCCGGTGATTACCGCTTCCACCAATTGGCCCAGGCCACCCAGCCGGAAACCAGGTGCGACATTAGCGGCATCCGGGCTCTGGGCTGTTGATTCATCCACGATGCCGCGTCGTTGTGCCGCAGCGACACAGACCACCAGATCAACCCCGAATTCCGCTGCCAACTGCGACCAGCGTGCCACAATGTGTCGGTCATCCTGCGGTGGAGACACCAGACGGGAGCAGTTCAGTACGCCATCGTGATAAAAAAACACCCGCACGATTTCATGACCCTTGCGCAGGGCTGCGAGTGTGAAATGATAGGCTGAATCACTTGCCTGATGCTGATACGGGCCGTCATTAACCTGAATGGTGAATTTCATGGAGAGTCAGCAGCGGAACATACCGGACAGGCCGGATCGGCAGAGACCTGGACAGTACGCCAAGTCTGGTGCAGCCCGTCAAATAATAACAAACGACTGTGCAACGTGTCGCCGACCTGAGCCAGCACCTTCAGTGCTTCCAATGCCTGCAGGCTGCCGATCACGCCGACCAGCGGCGACATAATACCATGCTCGCTACAGGTCGCCGCAGATTCCGGATGGTCAGCAAACAGACAGCGATAACAAGCTTGCCCTGACTGATATAAGAAAACGCAGACCTGGCCTGACCAGCCAAGCGCAGCACCGGATACCAGAGGTATTTGCGCGGAACAACAAACCTGATTCAGAGCAAAGCGCGTCGCAAAATTATCGCAACAATCCAGCACCAGATCTGCCTCAGCCAGCCAGGCATCGGCCTGATGAGCAACAAAGCGTACTGGCTGTGCTACGACCTCGCAAGAAGGGTTCAGTGCCAGCAGCCGGTCACGAGCAGAAAATACCTTGAGAATGCCGATATGGTTGACATCATGAGCGATCTGACGTTGCAGATTAGACAAATCCACAACATCATCATCCAGCAGAATCAGCTTGCCCACGCCGGCGGCAGCCAGATACATCGCCGCTGCAGATCCCAGCCCGCCGAGACCGACGATGACTACACAACCGTCAGACAGCCGGGTCTGACCGGCGATGCCGAATTCAGGCAACAAAATCTGACGACTGAACTGCAATAAGGCTGAGTCATCCATCAGGTAAAGTCATTCACTGAGGTAATCAAGCCTTGTTGTGCCAGGTTATGTCGTGCCTGTTCCAGGGTCTGCATGCCATGCGCCTGCCCCGTTTGTATAGCGGATACGATTTGTGCGACCTTATCCTCCCGAATCAGATTTTGAATGGCTGGTGTACAGCGCATGATCTCAAACGCGGCCACTCGACCGCCACCGATGCGTGGTAGCAGCGATTGTGTGATCACTGCGCGTAAAGATGATGCAAGCTGATGACGCACCAGCGATTTTTCACCAGCCGGGAATACATCCACCAGGCGATGCACCGACTGAGCAGCGGTATTAGTGTGTAGCGTAGCTAGCACCAGGTGCCCTGTTTCGGCTGCTGAGAGGGCCAGACGAATTGTTTCAGGGTCCCGTAGTTCGCCGATCAGAATCACATCTGGATCCTCACGCAGCGCGGCTCGCAACGCAGTTGCAAAATTGTGCGTATGGCGCACAACCTCGCGTTGATTGATTAAGCCTTGTCGCGGCTGATGCACAAACTCAATCGGATCTTCAATCGTCAGAATATGGCGCGCCTGAGAAGCGTTGATGTAGTCTATCATCGCAGCCAGCGTTGTCGATTTACCTGAACCCGTGGCTCCAGTGACCAGAATCAGCCCATGCTGCTCTTGGCAGAAGGATTGCAGCACCGGTGGAGCATGCAATGAATCCAGGCTGGGTATTTGATTCGGAATTACCCGAAATACAGCCGCCGGACCGCGTAACTGCTGAAACACATTGACCCGAAATCGTGCCAGCCCATCGACCGATAGCGCAAAATCCATATCCTGGTGTTCAGCATAATCTACCTGCTGTGTCTCATCCATCACACTGTGTAATAGTGCATCTAATTCAGTAGCGCGGAGCACAGTAGACTGCAGATGCCGCAGCTCCCCAGCTATTCGTACAACCGGCGGAACACCGGCAGATAAATGTAAATCAGATGCCTGCTGCTGAACACAAAAATGTAATAAATGAGTAATATCCATTTGTTGTAGCCAGACTATAGTTTCCAATTTGCTCGTACGTTGTAGCTAGACCGCAGTTTTTGATTTGCTATACTCTGATCGGTCGGCTGGTGCTCCTGAAAATAGTTGTAGCTAGACCGCAGTTTTTATGGTACTCCCCAATGTCCAGACCAATATGAGCTAAAAATAAGATAGTGGAT
>JAHDCB010000204.1 GCA_020630035.1 Gammaproteobacteria bacterium | reverse complement strand
GATGAACAGCATCGCTTCGGGGTGCACCAGCGGCTGACCTTACGTAATAAAGGGGGTGAATTGCAACCGCATCAACTGATCATGACCGCTACCCCGATTCCGCGCACCCTGGCGATGACTGCCTATGCGGATCTGGATCTGTCCGTGATTGATCAGCTACCTCCCGGGCGCCAGCCGGTACAGACAGTGGTGCTATCTGCGCAACGCCGTGACCAGGTGATTCAGCGCCTGGGTGCACATTGTCAGCAGGGCCATCAGGCGTACTGGGTGTGTACTCTGATTGAGGAGTCTGAGGTCTTGCAGTGTGAGACGGCTGAAGACAGTGCGGCCAGTCTGCAACAGGCGTTACCTGATCTGCGAATCGGGCTGGTGCATGGTCGGCTATCAGCAGCAGAGAAGGAACAAACCATGCAGGCGTTTAAGGCAGCCGAGCTGGACGTGCTGGTTGCTACCACAGTAATTGAGGTGGGTGTGGATGTACCGCAGGCCAGTCTGATGGTCATTGACAATGCGGAGCGGCTGGGGCTGGCTCAGTTGCACCAGTTGCGTGGACGGGTCGGACGTGGTGCCCAGGCTAGTTTTTGTGTTCTGCTGTATCAGCCACCGCTCAGTGCGCTGGCGCGCGAACGTCTGGCCGTGATGCGTACCACCAGCGACGGCTTTGTTGTTGCACAGAAAGACCTGGAACTCCGTGGACCGGGTGAAGTGCTCGGTACCCGCCAGACCGGTGAGGTGCAGTTCCGGATCGCGAATTTGTTGCGTGACCAGACCCTGGTGCCACTGGCACAAGCGGTAGCCGACGAACTATTACAGCATTATCCAGCGGTCGTACCGGTGTTAATCCGGCGTTGGCTGGGCGATAAAATGCGTTATTCCACTGTGTGACACTGGTTCACGAGTGGATCATCTGGTTTGTATATGCTTTTGACATATACAAAGGCAGGCTGATAATATACCTGCACTGAAGTGACGCACAACCTGAATTCGGGCCGCTTCAAGCTGCTTGTGCGTCACTTCAGAAAATGACTCAAAATCATGGTCACTCAGCATATGACGAGGTTCAGAGATGGCACAGGCAACTATTTTCGCAAATAACAAAAGCCAGGCAGTCAGAATACCAAAGACATTGGCATTTCCTGAAGGCGTGAAAAAGGTCAGTATTACTCTGGTCGGTAATGGGCGGTTGATAGCACCGGTGGGAACTTCCTGGGATAGTTGGTTTGCAGGCGATACGGTAACGAGTGACTTTATGGCTGAACGTGGGCAGCCTGCCGGGCAGGAGCGAGAAGCGTTCTGATGTTGAGATACTTGCTGGATACTAATATCGTGATTTACACGATCAAAAATCGGCCTGTTGAGGTGCGGGATGCGTTCAACAGACATGAGGGACGATTAGCTATGTCTGCAGTGACCTTGATGGAATTGTTGTACGGCGCTGAAAAATCCAGCGATCCGGTTAAAAATACCCGCATTATTGAAGGTTTGACGGCCCGTTTAACTGTTCTGGATTATGATACTGCCGCTGCACAGCATACTGGACAAATCCGGGCGGAACTGGCGCAGGCAGGCCAGCCGATAGGCCCGTATGACCAGATGATTGCGGGTCACGCGCGTTCCCTTGGGTTAGTATTGGTGAGTCATAATATGCGTGAATTCGGGCGTGTCCCGGGACTGCGCTCAGAGAGTTGGGTTAATTAGGGAGCGTTCTCAATCTAAGGGTTCCTCGCAGCTTGCTGCGGGGACATGTAGTGGTCTTGATATTGAATGCTGATCCGCCGGTGATTATCTCCTGGTCTTTGTTTTGTATGCGGTAGTCGCGGACATCCCGCACGCCACACAGGATAATCGAGATCGGAAAGGCGGTCGGGCGTTGGGCATAGCCACCCCGGATCTGGCGTAGTACTGAGATCAGGGTATCGCCGATCAGGGCGTCAATTTCATCCAGCAGCAGGATGATCGGTTGTTGCTGCTGCTGTGCCCACAAGCTGAGCAGGCTGGTCAGTGCTTGTCCTGCACCTTGTTGCAGCACGGTCTCTGCCTGATTGAGCAGATAGTCGTCGTCCAGGTATTGTTGTGCACACCTGGCCAGGGTGTAGCAGATGGTGCGTATGGCCTCCG
>JAHDCB010000203.1 GCA_020630035.1 Gammaproteobacteria bacterium | reverse complement strand
TTCTACTGTCAATCCCGAGGCCAGAAAAGTGTGCAGCCAACAAGGCCGGGTAGCCCCGGAAATCGTGCTGGATAATCTGTTCCGAAACTCACCGGTATTCGCCTCACAGCCGGCGCCTGCGCACGCTCATTTGTTTGAGTCAGGCACACTGACGCTTCCCGATCTGGTAGATGCTACTGCACTGGCAAAACATCTCGCCGAGCAGGAACCCACTGTTATTCGCGCCAAGGGTTTTGTGCGACATCACGACAACACCCTGCAAACCATACAGATTGTCGGTCGCCGCTGGCAGGTGGGCGATGCACCTCCGGCTGCCCGCTGCGGCATGATCTGCATCGGCGTCGCCGGATCAATAGATATTAGCGCGGTTCAGTCAGCCGCCATTGCGGCCGGCACATTAAGAAAAGTGTGAGCCCGTCGCTATAGTCTTGTGAGTCAATCAGCATAGTCGCGATGAAAACAGTGGTCTACACCAGCCGGCTGTCAGAACAGGTATCTGACATTCCGGCGGTCCTCAATGAAATTATTACCCAGTCACAGCAGAATAATCTTGCCGTCGACGTTACCGGCGCGATGATTTTCCAGAACGGGCAAATCATCCAGGTGATCGAGGGCGAGGATGGCACGCTCGACAAATTGTATGCACGTATCACCAAAGATGTCCGGCACACGCATATCACCCGCCTGTATTGCCAGCCAATTCGCGCACGCGCGTTTAAGCAATGGAGTATGCAGGCTATTTCCATCACAGTGGAAGAGTCTTTTACCACCGAAACAATTCAACTGGTGAGTGATCTCTTTGACAAACGATTCGTCTTCCGCGGCGATATTTATCTGACCATGCTACAAGCGGTGTTTATCCGACCGGAATTCATGGACGACCTGATGAAAAACGCCGCCTGAACACAAAGCGTAACTCAGCAGAACCACCAGCGTTCACGTCTGAAAAAACATACCCGCAATACACCACCACTCCTCCGGCAAAAAGAGTCCGGCGACACTGATTCCCTGAAGTACGTAAGGAATCCCCGGGGCATCAGCGACGTGTTACACCGTCATTAACCTCACTCACGCGTTATGCTTTCAGTAACACATGTATTGCCAGAGGCAGGTCAGCCATTACGGCGTGATTAAAGCATCAATCCGTTTATAATGGATCAACGACCGTACACTGCCAGTGACCGCGTGCTCCCTGGTTGTTTGTAACCCCGATCCGAATACCAACCATAGCGAACCACAATTGAGCCCGGATAAAGGTAGCGCATTACCGATCCTTGGCAGGCTGGCGCCCTACCTGCTGCAATATCGAGGCAGAATTCTGCTGGCAATGCTTTCTCTGCTGGTAGCAGCTGCAGCGACACTGGCGATGCCCATCGCATTCCGCTTTCTCATTGATATCGGCTTCTCCGGTGAAGCAGTAGACAGCACGCAGATCAATCAGACCTTCCTCTGGCTGTTTGCGCTTGCCGTACTACTGGCCACCAGCACAGCACTGCGTTTTTATTGCGTTTCGTGGCTGGGTGAAAGAATAACCACCGACTTACGCAGTGACGTCTACGCACAGGTGCTCAAACAGGACCCTGTGTTTTTTGAAAACCTGAAAACCGGAGAGGTGCTGTCGCGACTTTCCGCTGACACGACACTCATTCAATCACTGGTGGGCACCTCCGTATCCATGGGGTTGCGCAACGTACTGTTGTTCAGTGGTGCACTGATTATGATGCTGGTCACCAACCTGCAGCTGGCAACCATCATTATCGGACTATTAATCGTCGTGGTGCTGCCCATCATTGTTTTCGGTCGCAAAGTGCGCCTGCTATCACGCGAGAGCCAGGACCGCTTGGCCGACACAGGATCCATGGCGGGTGAAACGCTGGGCGCAATGCAAACCGTACAGGCCTATGGCAGAGAGGCCTATGAAACACACCGCTACAAACAAACCAACGACAATGCCTTTGCTGCGGCCATTAAACGCAACCGCTCCCGATCAGTATTGACCGCGCTGGCTATTATTCTGGTGTTCGGGGCAATCGTGCTGGTGCTGTGGATAGGGGCAAGGTCTGTTCTTGAGGGCAACCTTTCAGCAGGTATGCTGGCGCAGTTTGTTATGTATGCGGTGATTGCCGGCGGGTCG
>JAHDCB010000030.1 GCA_020630035.1 Gammaproteobacteria bacterium | reverse complement strand
GATAGCCGCAAATCCAGCGTGCACCGAATATGGTAGCCTGATGAATATTCACGTACTGATATAATCACGTTATCAACCAAGTGCAATAGCCGTCAATGAGATCAGACCTGTTATGGACTTAACACAATGCCGACAACCTTATCTGCGTTCCAGTCTGTCACGCAAAGATCTGCGAGCAGATCCACTGGATCAGTTTTCTCTCTGGTTCACTGAGGCACGGGATACTACCGCAGAAGTTGAAAATGCGATGACGTTAGCTACCGTTGATGCACAAGGCATGCCATCAGTACGTACTGTGTTATTGAAGGCGCTCACAGCAAAAGGCTTTGTCTTTTTTACTCACTATCTAAGCCAGAAGGGGTGTGACCTGGCGGATAACCCTCAGGCGGCCTTGTTGTTTCAGTGGTTACACCTGGAACGCCAGGTGCGTGTACAAGGCATCGCACATAAGCTGACACCAGCAGAGTCCGCAGATTATTTTCTGTCTCGCCCACGTGACAGCCAGCTAGCTGTCTGGGCAGCACAACAAAGTTCTGAGCTGACATCGCGCGCAGAACTGGAGGATGCCTTTCAGGCTGCCATGACACGCTTTGCTGATCAGGCAGTGCCTGTTCCTCAAGACTGGGGTGGTTTTTGTATTCAGCCTGATCAGATGGAGTTCTGGCAAGGACGCGCCAGCCGGATGCATGACCGGTTTGTGTATCAGCGCCAGGGGCAGCACTGGCAGATCCAACGTCTGGCGCCCTGAGATGCGCGAACAGCGACTGTTTTCTGCTGACCGACTGACGCCAGGGCAGACGGTTGTGCTGCCGGATGCGGTTGCTCAGCGCATTCGTCATGTCTTGCGCTGGACTCCAGGTCAGGTCTTCACTTTATTCGACGGCAGCGGCTGCGATTATGCTGCAGAGTTAATCATCTGCAATAAAAAAACCGTGCAAGCTCTTACCGGTGCTTGTATTCGTCAGGAAACACCACCTGCTCTGAAGATACAATTGGCATTAGGCATTTTGCGTAGTGAACGTATGGATTTCAGCCTGCAGAAGGCGGTGGAGCTGGGGGTACAGACGATCACGCCATTATTTACCCAACGCACATTGGTGCAACTACGCGGACCGCAATTAACCCGTCGTGAGGCACACTGGCAAGGTGTCATCCGCCATGCCTGCGAACAATCCGGTCGTAGTCTGATACCGGAACAACAGTCAGCACAGGTGTTCGGCAACTGGCTGCAACAATTGGATATATCGCATACCTTGCTGTTGTTGGATCCTCAGGCTGAGCAACATCTGGCTCAGGTTAGTCGACCAGCTCACTCTGTGCTGATCATGGTCGGTCCGGAAGGTGGGCTGACTGCTGAGGAACGCTCACAAGCTATGCAGTACGGACTGACTCCAGTGCGGCTCGGGCCGCGTATCCTGCGTGCTGAGACCGCACCCTTAGCTGCTCTGGCCGCAGTGCAGACCTTATGGGGCGATTATGCCGGGTCATAGTTCAAGATAGATATTCAGGGTCTGTACTTCACCCTGCCGCTCTAATATCAGATCAAACTGTTTATCTTTGCTGAGTGTTTCCAACAAAGCCGGCAGGTTTTTGAGATCATTCACTGACGTATCATTCAGGCTGAGCAGAATATCGCCTTTTTTCAGTCCCAGTTGGCTGAGTAACATCGGGTCAGTACCTGGCGCAACGCGTAATCCATGGATTTTGCCCGCCCGCATGACGGGCACACCGTTGATCAGGCTCCCCATCGCCATCGGGTTATCCTGCAATTGCCGCCGATAACGTTGCAGTTTCCGTACTACCTGTGGCTTCTTCAGAATAACCGGATCTCCCGGCATCCCGGTCACCACTGGGCTGTCTGATGTCGGACTAAGCGGCTCAATGCCTTTGGTATTTTTCGGCAAAGCCAGCTCAATAAAATCACTACCGCGTAATAAGACGACATAATCCGCATACACTTCGTGCAGATTGACATTTTTTTGAATTTGCTCTTCCACACGATATTTCCGGGGCTCAGCATTCGCCGATGAAATCAACGCCAGCCCGTTCTTCGGGTCACTGGTTGCATAAACACCGCGCAAGCTCAGGCGCAGTTTTTTCGGTGCTGCCGGACGCTTCCTGACCGGTTTAGGCTTCGCAACACCCGGAAATAAATCATATACCGCCGGATTCTGCGGTGGCCGTTGTTGTGCTGCCGGCACTTCAATGTCCGCTACCCTGGCTGCATCTGCTTCTGTCTGCCACAGCCAGACCAGCTTGGCTGACTGCCAGGCCAGCAGTATCACCAAACTCAGTAATATCAGGTGTACGATGAACCGTCCGGTACCCACCAGCCAAGGTGTTTCCCAGTCCCAGGTCTGCCATTGTGCCAACTGCCAGTTGCTCAATGCAATCTCCCCTGTTGGTTGATCGTGATATATCCCTGATCATCTGCGGTACCCAGCAAACCAGCAACAATACCGATCTCGCTATCTGCCTGAACCGGCCGGAATTTCAATGTCACCTGCCAGGTCTGATCCGGCATCAGCAGCAACTGCCCCTCACCCTGCAGCAGGTCGTCGCCTGAAGGGGCAAACTGCAACCTGATATCCTGATTATCTGTCTGCGACAATTGCCCCTGCCAGTCACCCAGTTCCGCCATTCCGACGATCCCCAGGCTGTTCAGGCTGACCTGCCCCTGCAATGCGCTCGGCCAGGCATCGGGTATGACCAGTTCAGCAACCTCAAGCTGCAAGTCTCCCTGCACCGCCGCCGGCAGATACATGGAAGAATGATTGAGCAAGGCACTCATGTCCTGTAACAATGCCTGAGTATGCAATTCACGTCCCCGCATCTCGCCAAAGACGCTGACACCAGCAAAGCCGGTCACTAACGCGCCTTCGTATTGCAACGCTACCTGATATTCCCAAACCCCACGTAACAATCCCCAGGGGTGAAATGACCAGCGTACTGCCTGCACTGACTGATCCTGCCACTCAACCCAGTCTGCACTACCCTGCCAGACTGTACCCTGTAAGCCACTCGGCTGAATTTCCATCTGCGGCGTCCGGAGCTGCTCCCAAAGTATACCGACGGGCACCAGAGCGACTACAAAGCCCATCAATGCCAGGCATAAAATCAGTATATAAGGCCAGAGTCGTGCGCGTGCCGGTGGAGTAATATGCTGCATCCTGTCACTCTGTCAAAATCAGATGGGCTTGTACCTGCCCGGTAGATAAACGTTTAATATCGGCTGATGCAATCGTCGCCAGACTGTCCTGGCGCAGACGGTTCAGCCATAACAACAGATCACGAAAATCGACTGCGGTGAAGTCCAGCTGCCATTCACCCGTACGCGGATCCGCCACTTTACGTGTCGGACGTAACCGATAACGATCCAGGCTGGTATCCAGCAGACTACCGAGAGACGCACTTTTGCTACCCCCCAGGGCGTGCACTTCAGCACTCTGGCGTAATAACCAGCGGATGTCTTCTTCTGCACTGGTCACCCGGGCCTGTTGCTGTTTCACTGCTGCCGTCCAGGGTACCCAGACCCAAAGATACAACAGCAGTGCAAGCAGCATAAAACACAGGATATTTAACCCTTTACGCATACCCCGGTCCAGACCAGCATACCATGCCATCATCGTATACTCTCCTGCCCTTGTATCGGTTGTATCCAGACAGTTGCAACAGACTGCTGTTTATCCCGACGAACTGGTTCCAGCGCCACTGTCACTGTATGCAATGCCCGGAGTGCTGCCACCAATTGCTGAATCACTGACTCAGCCGGCACACGCAAATCGACTCGCAGCCGGCCCTGGTCAAACGACAAACGGGTAATGCGTCCCTTACCGAAGCGTTGTAATACTTCACCAGTATTGGCTAACAAGCCAATAAAATCGGTACTACGCGCCGCTGCCGCTTGTTGTAAACGCTGTACCTGCTGCTGCATCTGGGCACGTGGATCCACCACTTGTTTCGCCTGCGGGAAGGTGGTGCGATACACCTGTTCCGCCTGTGCCACCAGGTCGCGATAACGCGTCTCCAGCGCATCCTGGCGTAACCCCAATGTCAGCAGGCCAACCACAGAGATCAGGACCGCAACCACCGCAGCATAGCGCGAATATTGCCAGTTCAGCGAGTCCGCAGCGACGGCATAATCACCCTGCAACAGATCAATCATCTGTAAGGGAGCATAGTTCACCACAGCTTGCACCAGTTCTTGCTGCGCACTGTCTGCTGCAACGGCACGTCGACACCCTTCAAGCGCCGCCAATGGCTCACGTGTCTGTAGACGAAAATCCCAGACGACAGGTTGCCTGGTCAGCGCAGAGACCAGATCTGCCACTTGTGTGATCGGGCCACAAAAGACCTCCGTGATCCCCGGCATCAGGGTGAAGGTTTCGTCCTGCAATACAATCACCGGCTCTTCGCCCGCAAACAGACAGGCCTCCGGAATCAACTGACCTAGTTGCAGGCCAAGCGTCTGCATCCGCTGCAGATAGCCTTCCAGCACTGCCCGGCGAATGACTGCCGTATGCACCAGCTTGCCCACCATCCTGCGGAATGCAAAATGGTTGTCTTCTAAATCGCAGGCGAGCTCTTCTTCCAGTGCGTATGGCAAACCTTCACGAATGCGCCGCTCACTGCGCGTCGGCAAACGAGGTGCATGCATCGAAATATGCAGACACGGTAATATCACGATCAACCGGGTATTACCCACCAGGCCAGCCAGTTGGGCCGGCTCAGCCACGCCGGACGCAGACGCTGTGCCGGTACGACACCAAGCCATCGGTCCTTGTTCGCGCCAGTATAAAAAGAAGCGTGCCTTGGTCACAAATTCGCACCTGAGCTGCGTTGAATCACCGCAGCATGCTGCGCGCTACGCTGGATTAACATCAAGGTCTGTATCATTTGTTCTGCAATCTGTGCACTACCGCGTAATAAAAAAAACTGACTGGCCACACTGAGCGAGGTTTTTTTCAGCTCAGGAAGTTTGTCATCTGCAAGCTGCTGTTGCTTACGAAAGGCCAGAAAGGCATCAACTGTCACAAACGGATCGGTCAGCCGACGATCCAGAATATCTTCAACCAACATCTCTGTCATATCTTCCGACAGGCTTTGCAATACCACCCTGGGTGCCGTATTCACATTCACTGGCTGATAACCCGGCAGTGCCGTGACATAGGGTGCGATCTTCTGCCAGATCTCCGGGGTCATCCCGCGCAACAATAATAATTCAGTGGCGCTGAGTAGTGGCTGATCCGCTGACCGTCGCGCCGGCGTCAGCGCCAGATAATAATAATCTTCTGCGCCCCCGGGTAAGGTTTCTTCCTGATCAGCATCCAGCCAGTCACGCAGGGCATGAGTAATCTGTTGTGCAACATCGGCATCCACCTCTGCAGCTACCAGCAGACGTTGCAAACGCGCCGCTTCCAGTGGTTGAAACTTACCCTCTGCGACCAGGTTGTTCAGGTTAAAGCGGCCCTGCATATCTTCCAACTGACCATAGATGACACCCTGCCCTAATGTCAGCGGCGGCAGACGCAATGCCCAGCTTTCCTGCAGGTTATCTGTCTTGCTGGTGCGCTGATCACGTAACAGAATCGTTTCTGCCCAGGCGGCCATGGCATCCACATAATCCTGCGTGCGACTACCGTGCAAAACCTGTTCTGTCCGTTGCAACCCGGTCTGTTGCCACAATAAAGCTGCCGTGGACAAGGTCGCCACCACGGCCAGTACTGACAATACAGTAATCAGTGCGACACCTTGTTGTCTCATCACTCTTTGACCGATGAGGATAACAAGGGTAGTCGATGTTGTATCACCCGACCAGATTGTGTCTGCATCCGCACCCGCAACGCCTGCGGCAAACGAGTCAGATCGGGGGTTACTGCATCCCGATCTGTCTGCGGCCAGTCGGTATACCAGGTACCCTGATCAAACACCGACAATTCAAACAATGCGACCTGATCAACCAGTTGACGTTCGTCAAACCGGGAGTCCTGCGCCTGATCCAGCACCGTCGCAACACCACGCTGTACCACATCACCGTCCATCTGGTAACGCACCCGCAATAAGCTATTGTCCACTGACTGGTAAGTTACAGCACCTGTACGGGTCAGGCTGAGTTCGGCCCCGCTCACCAGATGCAGTGCCGCTATTTTATCGCCATATGGCCCTTTGACCGGGCGGGCAACCGCCTGGGTGATATCTCGTTCCAAATACACCAGCACGCGCTGCAGGTCTGCCAGATCCGCATAACGTGCCTGTAACACCGAACGTGACAATATCATCTGCGACAGCGCAGCGTATACCGAGACAGATACAATAGCAAATACTGCCATTGCAACCAGCAGTTCTAACAAAGTAAAACCCGCAACCATGCGGGTTTTATGGTCTGTAGCAACAGGATCAACGATTTTCTGCACGCCCGGCCCGCCGAAAATAAGCAGTACGTGTCACCAGTGCAGACTGATTCTCATCCAGACCAACCTGTACCACAACCTGACGAATATCCGGATCTGGTGCAGGCTGTACATCGCGTGACCAGAACCACTCACGCTGATTTTCCAGAAAGGTCTGTCGCTTCTGCCCCAGGGCTGGCCAATCGCCGGCAGCTCGCCATTCAGCCAGGCGTTCACTCAATAGCTGATTCGCTTCCGTACGATCCTGCAGGGCCTCCAGGGTGAAGGCCGCTTGCGAGACTGACTGAATGGACGCGGCAAACGCAATCGCCAGAATAGTCAGCGCCACTAAGACTTCCAACAAGGTAAATCCCCTTGTTGATGTCTGATCAGGTTCCCTGAACTGCAACGCCCTGTTTCCCTTGTGCATCCGACGCAGGCGTCGGTTCAGCCGTGGCCCACTTTTCCAGGAAGGTCATCAGCTTCAGTTCATCATAACCATTGCCCTGCTCCAGGACTGCTGTCGGCTGGCTGTGCAGCACAGCACCTTCGGCAGAAAACACATAAAAATGTGGCGTACCCCGGAATGGTGGCAGGTTGGCTAAAAACTGGCTATTCCGGTTATCGCGACCATAATAAACCTTCAGCAGAACAAAATGTTGCTGCAGAAAATCATTCACCGCCGGTGTTTCCTGCAAAAATTTATCCAGCATCCGACACCAGATACACCAGTCACCACCGACAAACATCAGGATACGCCGCTCGCTCTCCTGCGCCCGCTGCATGGCAAATTTGAAGTCAGCCTGTGGATCATGGTTGGTATCGTACACTTGTGAATAACGTGGCAATGTCTCCGGCTCATCGGCACAACCGATGGCGAACACGACCAATAAACTGACTATGGCAATTGATAATAAGCGCATCATCTCATCCTGAATAAATCGTCACATAAGAGGTATATGGAAACAAGGTGGCAAACTGCTGGTATCAGGGCACCGCATCTGACTGTGCCAGCCTCTGTTCGATCAGGTCTTCGGCTAATGCCAGCAGACCATCATACCCGCCTTTAGTTGTTGCGAAAATACGTTGCTGATCGGCAACCACCAGGGTCGGCGTCGTATGAATTGCCAGACGCTTCACCGCCGCATTATCACGACGCAGAGCTGCCGTGGTTTCCGGTGACAACATGGCTGCCTTGAATGCCTCGGCATCAATCCCCAGCGAGCCAGCAAATTCAGATAATGCCGCAACGGTATTTAATTCCCGTTTCTGCACATGCAGCGCATCATACAAGGCTGGATGAAACCGGGATAACACACCCAGTGACTGAGCCGCATAAAAGGCTCGCGCATGATCTACCCAATCTGGCCTGAGCGCAATCGGTACCCGGGAAAAATTCACCTTATCCGACCAGTCTGCCAGCCAGGGCTGCAGATAATGGCGAAACTCAAAACAATGCGGACAACCGTACCAGAAATACAGCGTCAACGCGACCTTCTGTGGCACCGGCTGCTCAATCTCAGTTGTGGTTGAGTTGGATACCACTGGTGCAGCAGGTGGTGATGCCTCACAACCGACCAGCGCTATACTCATCAGTACGATCCATCGGATCCATGTTTGCATATCCTCAGACTCCATTAATGCTGCTTATTGAGCACAAGATCTTCAATAATCCTGCCCTGATCTAAACGAATCAGTCGATCCGCACAATGCCGATAATTGACATCATGCGATACCAACACGACAGTATATCCACGCTGTTTCAGTAGCGGCAGAATCTGGTGATAAAAGTGTTGCCGGAACGCCGGATCCTGATCGGCTGTCACTTCGTCAAATACACAAATGGGCCGCCGCTGTAACAATGCCACCACACAGGCCAACCGCTTACGCAACCCGGTAGACAAGTGTACAGACGAAAATCGCCCATCCGCAAAACTGACCACATCTTCCAGCTGCATCTGTTGCAACCAGAATGGAATGTCGGCTACAGCATCCTCTGTCAGCCCGTATAACCGATCAAACAAATGAAAGTCCGCAAATACAGCACTGAATAATCCAATATACTGCTGATATACCTGCTCGCATTGTACAAGCCGGTCATTCAGATACAACTTACCGCTATAGGGCCGGTACAAACCTGATAACAGCTTCAGTAAGGTTGATTTACCACTGCCATTTTCACCCACAATCAAGACAACCTCTGACTGACGCAATGTTAAATCAAACGGACCAACCGTTACCAGACCCTGCTGATGCTGATCTGTATACTGATAAGCCACCTGCTCCAGACGTAACGTATTAAATCTTAGTATTCCCCGCAGCTTGCTGCGGGGACAAAACAATGGGGGTTTCCAAAGGGGGAGAGGCGTAGCTCTCGCCCCTTTGGTCGTGGGCGAGGTTAAACCTGCCCACGATTTAAATTTGATTTCTGGTTCCGTTACTGACAAAACCTGTTCAACAGGCGCTGCATCCAGTCTGTCCTCTAAACGGTATAAACTTTGCAGATTCTGAGTTGTACGGGCCAACATAGGAACCACCAGAACCAACATAAGCACCGGAACCATGATGAATAATACTGTGGAAATTATCTGATAAAGTAATACCTCGTGCTCTGTAATAAAGAGCGGCAGAATAAATACAATAATCAATAAAAAGATATAAAATATTGCATTAGAAAATATGATATTGTTTACCATATTTTCGTTAAATGACACACGTGACTGACTGGCTTGTTGATTAACTATCCAGGCATGGCCCAATACACCATCACCCTCTGCCGTATCCAGCTTAGCTTGTTTAAATCCGGCGCGAATCTTTTGCAGGTCATGTAATAATTTAGATTCATATCGTGCAGCAGCCTGTAAGAACAATCGGCTTCGTATAAAATTTGTATGATAAAACGGGATAGTCAATACAACAATTGCCAGCAAAGTATATAAAGTCGTTGCTGATAAAAATGCAAGATAGATCATCGCCAGAATCAGCACAATACCGTTCTGTATTGCCAAAATAAACTGAGTTGTCCCTTGTGCGAGTAAATTACTATCCTTTACTAAAGGCGTATAATCACTCACTTCAGCATATTGTTCGATGAAGTCGAGTGGTTTTTGGCAGATTTTATTAAACAGGCGAATACGCATCCGGGCCAATGCCTGCTCTACTGCGGTTATAGATTGATCCAGTGTAAAACGTTGTGCAAACAAATATGCCAGTAGTGCAATAGTATATCCGAATAACCAGCTCAACCTGGACCAGGTCTCTGCGGCCTGTTCTGCACTCACATTGATAATGACCAGCAAGGCCGCATTGGCCAGCCCGGCACCAAGCAGCGCAATCACAATACGCCGGGTATCCAGTCTGACTTCCTGTTTAAAGAAATCCAGTAAAATCAAAACGGATTACTCAACAATCTTTCCATCCTGCAACAACAGAACCTGATCTGCCATACCGAAATAATCTGCATCATGAGTCACCAACACAATGGTATAACCCAATGCCTTCAGCTTCGGTAAAACTTGTTGATAAAAATGATGACGAAATTCAGGATCCTGATCAGCTGTCAATTCATCTAACAACAAAACCGGTCGCTGCTTCAACACACTCACAATCAGATGCAAGCGCTTCTGTTCACCCATGGAGAGTTGCGTAGCACTGAAACAATGACGGTCTGGCTGATAGGTGGTTTTATCCTGCAATTGCATATCAGCAAGCCAATCCGCTATTGAGGCAGCAACTGCATCAGTTGCTGCCACACCATGCAACTGGTCAAAAAATACATTATCGGCAAATACACCGGCAAACAAGCCACGATAAGCTAACAGGTTTGCAGCAGTCACCTGCTGATCATTCCAGACCAGTTCACCTGCTGTCGGAATATAAAGTCCTGACAATAATTTGAGCAACGTTGATTTACCACTCCCATTGGCACCAGTAATAAAGATCACCTCACCTGGGCGGATCGTCATGGTATAGGGGCCAGACAACACGGGCTCAGTTTCTTCTGCTGCATACCGAAACGCCACCTGATGTAATGTGATCTGCTGAAATGTTACCGACATTTGTCGTTGTGCCCGCACAATATCCTGTTCTGCGGCATCCAGCTCAGACTCCAGCGCATAGAGGTTGCCAATGGAAGATTCCGTGCGCATCAGGTTTGGCAAACCATTCGTTAATAAAGCAATAGGTGCCACAATAAACAGGATTGTCGCCACCACATGGTGTGCCATGTCAGTTGTCTCCCAGGTCAGCACCGGAACAACGAAGACCGCCAACATCAGTAATAAATAACGTGCCAGATTAGAAAAAACAAAGTCTGTATTGATCTGCCGGTTACCCTGTGCCTTCAATCTGGCCGAATCCTGAATCAGGTCATGTACCTCGTGTAAGAAATCTTCCCTGGCATCCGGATTAAGTCGTAGTTCTTTAAACCCAGCTAACAGGTCAACCAACCTGTCGGTAATAGCCACCTGGATACGATGACTGTGCTGTAGCTTACGCTTCGCCTGATGGGAATTCAGCGAAAAAACCGGTACCAGTGCCACCAGAAAAAAGACCAGGAGCACAAAGCTCAATGGCGAAATCACAAACAGATAAATAGCACTGAAAACAATCACCAGGAATGATTGCAGGATGGTGGTCAGACGCACCGAACCCTGAGCAATGGTTGCAGCATCCTGGGTCAGCGTCGTGACATAACCCAGGCGCAGACGGCTTTCCGCAACAGGGACACTCACTTGCTGAATCTTGTCAGCAAGCCGCTGCCGCATCCGTTTCAGCCCACCTTCAACCGCCCGAACCATCACCTTCAAGACATAGTATTGTGTGTACAAAAACAACACCAGCAATAAGATAAACAGGACAAACAACTGCCCTGGTTCACCCTCTCTGACAATCTGATCGGCTGCGGCATTGATCACGACCAGTAAGGCGGTATTTGCTATACCTGATAACGTGATGATGGCAAATAAGCTGATCTGCGGCAACGCTACATCTTTTTGCAGAAAATTCAGAATGTGCATGCAATGGGCTTAATCTGAGAACTCCCCGCAGCTTGCTGCGAGGACAAAACCTTGAGGGTTTTCAAACGGAGGGAGACATCGCTCTCATCCCTTTGGTTGCAGGCAAGATTGCATACCTCACCCACGATTTAAATTTGATCCGGCTTGTTTTTCAAGTTGTTTACGGATACGCTGCCGCTTCAGGCCGGACAGGTAATCAACAAATAATTTACCATCTAAATGATCTATTTCGTGCTGTATACAAACTGCCAGCAGCCCGCTGGCTTCCTGTTCAAACGACTCTCCGTCGCGACCTGACGCCCGAAACCGGATCGTCTCCGCCCGAGTCACTTTTTCGCGCACACCAGGCACCGAGAGACAACCTTCTGACATCACAGCCTCACCCTGCCGGGTCAGAATCTGCGGATTGACCAGCACCAGCGGCTGATTCGCATCAGGCGAGACATCAATCACCACGACACGTTTTAATACATTCACCTGCGTGGCTGCCAGGCCAACACCATCTGATTGATACATGGTCGCAAACATATCATCAATCAGTCGCCGAATCTCGTCGTCCACTTGTACAACCGGCGTCGCCCGCCGCCGTAAACGTGGATCCGGGAAGTGTAGAATCTTCAGCACTGCCATATCATATTCCCGAAATATCTCATCTTACTATCCAAATGCAATCCCCCCAGCGTGAGGTTTATTCTATCAGCCGCCTGAATGCCGAGCTGCATCAGGTGCTCAAGAGTGGTTTTCCGCCATTATGGGTGGAAGGCGAAATATCAAACCTGACCCTACCTCGTTCAGGGCATGTCTATTTTAGCCTGAAAGATCGTTACGCTCAGGTGCGCTGTGCACTGTTCCGGCAAAAACGATTATTGTTACGCCAACTGCCTGAGAATGGTGATCAGGTGCTGGTACGTGCCCGGATCGCGCTGTATGAGCCACGTGGCGACTGCCAGCTGATTGTGGAACAGATACAACCTGCCGGTGCCGGACAAGCGCAGCAGGCACTGGAGCAACTCAAACGCAAGCTACATGCAGAAGGCCTGTCTGACCCGGGTCGCAAGCTGCCATTACCACCCTTTCCACGTCAGATCGGCCTGATTACTTCTCCCAGTGGCGCCGCCTTACGCGACATATTACAGATTCTCAGACGCCGCTTTCGATGTGCTTCAGTCTTGATTTATCCGACATTGGTACAAGGTGCAGACGCTCCGGCGGGTCTGAATCGTGCACTACAAACCGCCCTGGACCGAGCTGAGTGTGATGTATTGATTCTGGCTCGTGGCGGTGGTGCCCAGGAAGATCTAGCAGCATTTAATGACGAACAACTGGCTCGACGGGTTGCGGCCGGACATATTCCGGTGGTCTCAGCTGTGGGTCACGAGATTGATGTGACCCTGGTGGATTTTGTCGCTGACCAACGTGCCCCGACACCCTCTGCTGCCGCAGAACTGGTGACACCAGATAGTCAGCAATTACAGGCCAGCCTCGCTGCAACCCGGCAACGGTTACAAGAATTGGCAATACAAACCATACAAGGTCACCAGGCAGCTCTGGCTCAATGGCAACACCGTCTGCAACAAAGACACCCGGCCAATCGCCTGTTGCAACAACAACAACGACTGGACGAGCTGCACCAACGACTATCAGGCGCTTGCCAGCGACAGCAGCAACACACCAGTATCCGCCTGACGCATGCCAGACAACGCCTGTGGGCACAGAATCCACAACACACCCTGCGCCAGACTGCAACACAAATCAATCACTGGCAACAACGTTTGCAGACTGCGTATGCCCATATTCTGCAACAACAAACCGCCCGCTGGCGCCAGGCTGCCGTACAATTGCATGCCTTTAGCCCTCTCGCTACGTTGCAACGCGGCTATAGTATTACGCGTACTGTTGCGGACAAGCGTATCATCCGTCGCGCCAATCAGGTCAAACCCGGGGATGATGTTACCGTAGAACTAGCCGAAGGCAGTTTATCCGTTCGGGTGCAACGCGCAATTGAATCTTAGAACCTAGTGCTTCGGCAACACTAAAATCAAGGGTTGAATAGAGTAGCAGAAAAGTGCAATCTACAGGGAAATCTATCAGCGGCTCCCGCCGAAAATTGGTTGAGCGGGGCGAAGTAGTTTTTGGTGTGCT
>JAHDCB010000029.1 GCA_020630035.1 Gammaproteobacteria bacterium | reverse complement strand
GCGTAAACCAGCTCTCACCCCCTCAAGTGGTACGAAAATACTTGACCACTACACAGCATATGCAAATAACGCCGGAAGGTATCATCATGCTCAAAAGTCAGTTGATGCAGTCGTTTGATGATATAGCTGATAATATCCCGGGCAGAACGTCCCTTAAAATCACATAAAATCGCCAACACCAGAGCATCCGGGGTATCTTCACTCAAGAGCAACGCACAGTCAATCGTGCGCATATCAATCAGCTCGTAGCAATAATTGAAATCCGGGAGACCCGCTGGCATATCCAACTTCGCCTTGCCAGTATAAATCAGATATTGCCGCAGTGGCTCCTTCGGCCAGCGTAACCGGATGTCCGTATAATAGCGCAGCATACGAAGTGGCATCTGTGGATGATTATTATTCTGGATTTCCAGATGCAGCAAACAAGGCTCCTCATCTTCGCAGGGCTGTATCCGTACCACCATATCAGCGCGGCGATATTCAACCCGATGCTGTTCGGTATCCAGCCATTCAATACTGGCTGGTACTACCGGGATTTTCAGCAGGCGCGTGACCAGGCAGGCCGCCAATTCCTCAATCAAGCTTTTTGTCACGATATCTTTCTGCATACCTTCTCCAAACAACAACTAATAGGGTCAGATCATAATTATATTTGGAAGAACCGTCAGAATCTAGTACCACCAGAGCGTGGAGAGAGCCATCGCGCTATCTCTCTCCAACCTCCAGGCGTGTAAAGCCCAGAACTACCTGCTAACGGGTATCGCGTAGCTGATTGATAACCTTTAATTGGGCAACCGCTTCAGCCAGTTCAACCTGAGCCTTCGCCATATCTATATCAGCTTGCTGATTCGCCAGCGCATCTTCGGCTCGACGTTTCGCTTCTTGTGCAGCAGCTTCATCCAGATCAGATGCACGAATACCGGTGTCTGCCAGAATAGTCACCTTAAATGGCTGCACTTCAATCATGCCACCAGACACATAAAAGTGTTGCTGCGGTTGATTGTTCCCCGGATCAACTCGCACATCACCCGGCTTCAACCGGGTCAGCAATGGTGTATGGCGCGGCGCAATGCCTATCTCACCCATCACCGCCGGTGCATACACCATCTGACCCTGACCGGTATACAGATGGCCCTCTGCACTGACAATATCAATATGTAGTGTCATCGCCATATCGGTTTCTCCGGATCAATTATCCGTCTTCGACTTTTCAATCACTTCTTCGATGCCGCCACACATATAGAAGGCCTGTTCCGGCAGGTGATCATATTCACCATTCAGAATACCTTTGAAGCTGGCTATCGTCTCCTGTAATGAGACATATTTACCTGGTGCTCCAGTAAATACTTCTGCGACAAAGAAGGGTTGCGACAGGAAGCGCTGGATCTTGCGTGCCCGTTGTACTGTCAGCTTATCGTCTTCTGACAACTCATCCATACCGAGAATCGCGATGATATCTTTCAGCTCTTTATATCGCTGCAAGACACCCTGCACACCACGCGCAACCTCATAATGCTCCTGACCCACGACATGTGGATCCAGAATACGCGAGGTTGAATCCAACGGGTCTACCGCTGGGTAAATACCCAACTCAGCAACCTGACGCGACAATACCAGGGTTGCATCTAGATGCGCAAAGGTGGTTGCAGGAGATGGGTCTGTCAGGTCATCCGCCGGGACATAGACTGCCTGAAATGAGGTGATGGATCCGGTCTTGGTCGAAGTAATCCGCTCCTGCAGAACACCCATTTCTTCTGCCAAGGTAGGTTGATAACCCACTGCAGAAGGCATCCGACCCAGTAGCGCAGATACTTCGGTACCCGCCAGAGTATAACGGTAAATGTTGTCCACAAACATCAGGACGTCACGGCCTTCATCGCGGAAATGTTCCGCCATTGTCAGGCCAGTCAACGCTACCCGTAACCGGTTACCCGGTGGCTCATTCATCTGTCCGTAGACCAGGGCGACCTTATCCAGTACGCCGCCTTCGGACATTTCATGGTAAAAATCGTTACCTTCCCGGGTTCGTTCGCCAACACCAGCAAATACTGAGAAGCCGGAATGTTCCACCGCGATGTTACGAATCAGCTCCATCAGGGTCACGGTCTTACCAACACCAGCACCACCAAACAGACCAACCTTACCACCCTTCTGGATCGGCATGATCAGGTCAATCACCTTAATACCAGTTTCCAGTACTTCGGTAGAAGCTGACTGATCTTCCAGCTTCGGTGCCGCCCGGTGGATCGGCATCCTTTCTTGTGTCGCAATCGGTCCAGCATCATCCACTGGCTCACCCAGTACGTCCATGATCCGACCAAGGGTCGCTTGCCCTACCGGAACACTGATCGGTGCACCAGTATTGATCGCTTCTGCACCCCGCTTCAGGCCATCAGTTGAACCCATCGCAATGGTCCGCACAATACCGTCACCCAGCTGCTGCTGCACTTCCAGAGTCAGACCAGCGGCTGCAATCTGCAATGCGTCATATATCTTCGGCATTGCATCACGGGCAAACTGTACGTCAACCACTGCGCCGATAATTTCGACGACCTTACCTGTACTCATGGATATTCCTCATAGATTTTGCGACCTTAGTTGGCAATCGCTGCCGCCCCACCGACGATTTCAGAAATTTCCTGGGTGATCGCCGCCTGACGCGCTTTGTTATAGATCAGTTGCAGTTCATTGATCAGATCACCTGCGTTATCAGTTGCAGATTTCATCGCAATCATTCGTGCAGACTGCTCACAGGCACCGTTCTCAACGACTGCCTGATAAGACACAGATTCAATATAAGCAGTTAACAGATTGTCTAATACAACCTGAGCATCCGGCTCATAAATATAATCCCAGTGATGCTTCAATTCAGCCGCATCCGCTCCAGGTGCAAGTGGTACTAATTGATCGACTGTCGGCTGTTGTGTCATCGTATTCACAAAGGTGTTGTAGGCCAGACGAATTTCGTCAACCTCACCTTGTACATAGGCATCCAGCATCACCTTAACCGTACCAACCAGATCTTCAATGCGTGGTGCATCTCCCAGATGGCTCGTCTGTGCCATCACGTTACCACCCACTCGTCGGAAAAAGCCCAGTGCCTTGCTGCCAATGGTGCAATACACCAGTTCTTTGCCTTCTGCCTGCAAATCCTTGATTTCTTTAATCAGGTGACGAAATAAATTGGAATTCAGACCACCGCATAAACCGCGATCTGATGACACAATAATATAGCCAATTCGCTTAATTTCTGAGCGCGGCGTCATAAACGCATGCTTATACTCCGGATTCGCCGCTGCGACATGGCCAATCACCTGAGCAATTTTTTCTGCATACGGACGACTGGCCTGCATGCGGTCTTGTGCCTTACGCATTTTTGCAGCCGCCACCATTTCCATCGCTCGCGTGATCTTCTGCGTGCTTTTAATGGATGCGATTTTAGTACGGATTTCTTTTGCGCCTGCCATCACTCAGTCCTGTCAGCTATAAACTCAATTACCAGGTGTGGTTCGCTTTGAAGTCTTTGATCGCAGCATGGAAGGCGTCAGCAACTTCATCATTCCAGTCGGCTTCCTGATTAACCTGTGCAACCAGGTCAGACTGCTGGCTAGCCAGATAACGATGCAAGGCCGACTCAAAGGCTACGATCTGATTGATCTCAATATCGTCCAGATAACCTTCATTCGCGGCAAACAGGGAAATCGCCATTTCAACCACACTTAACGGCGTATATTGTGGTTGTTTCATCAATTCAGTAACGCGTTTGCCACGCTCCAGCTGTTTACGGGTCGCTTCATCCAGATCAGATGCAAATTGTGAGAAGGCTGCCAACTCACGATATTGCGCCAGAGCCAGACGAACACCACCACCCAATTTTTTAATAATCTTAGTCTGCGCAGCACCACCGACCCGCGAGACTGACAGTCCAGCATTAATCGCCGGCCGCATACCTGCAGCAAACAGGTCAGACTCCAGGAAAATTTGCCCGTCTGTAATTGAAATCACGTTCGTTGGCACGAAGGCAGACACGTCTCCGGCCTGTGTTTCAATGATCGGCAACGCTGTCAGAGAGCCAGTTTTACCTTTGACTTTACCGTCGGTAATTTTTTCAACATGCTCCGCATTGATACGAGCCGCCCGCTCCAGCAGACGTGAGTGCAGGTAAAACACATCGCCCGGATAGGCTTCACGTCCCGGCGGACGACGCAACAACAGGGAAACCTGACGATAGGCCCAGGCCTGTTTTGTCAGGTCATCATAAATAATCAGTGCATCTTCACCATGGTCACGGAAGTATTCACCCATGGTGCAACCAGAATAAGGCACAATGAACTGCATTGCAGCTGAATCAGCTGCTGGTGCAACCACGATGATGGTATGCTCCATCGCACCATGTTCTTCCAGCTTTCGTACCAAGGCAGCAATGGACGAGTTTTTCTGCCCGATCGCGACATAGATACACTTTACCCCGGTACCTTTCTGGTTGATGATCGCATCCACAGCAATCGCGGTTTTACCCGTCTGCCGGTCACCGATAATCAACTCACGTTGTCCTCGCCCGACCGGAACCATCGCATCAATCGCCTTGATGCCCGTCTGTACCGGTTGATCTACAGATTTACGGGCAATCACGCCAGGAGCAATCTGTTCTATAGGCGCCGTCATCTTGGCTGCGACCGGGCCTTTTCCATCCACCGGGTGACCCAGCGCATCTACCACACGCCCCAGCAA
Source organism: Gammaproteobacteria bacterium (assembly GCA_020630035.1). GTDB lineage: Bacteria > Pseudomonadota > Gammaproteobacteria > Chromatiales > Chromatiaceae > JAHDBG01. The sequence continues at coordinate 8,880 of JAHDCB010000029.1, read as the reverse complement.
TTCCGGGCCAGTTGGCACTTCCAGCACCTTACCGGTACATTTAACCGGATCGCCTTCAGAAATATTTTTGTAGTCACCCAGTACCACTGCGCCAACAGCGTCGCGTTCCAGGTTCAGCGCAAGACCATAGACAGAGCCAGGGAATTCCAGCATTTCATACGACATGACATCGGACAGACCATGAATCCGTACAATACCATCCGTCACTGTCACGACAGTGCCTTCATCATGAGCTTCTGTCGTCAGATCAAAATTCTTGATTTTCTGTTGAATCAGTTCACTGATTTCTGAGGGGTTAAGTTGCATTTTGCCTACCCTGATTTAGGATGAGAATCGCTGAAAGCCGCTAGATGATATATGCCCGGATCAAGTCAATGCGTGCGCAAGCTGCTGCAATTGTCCGACAACCGAGCCATCTATCACCAGGTCACCGGCACGTATACGAAAACCGCCGATCAGATTTGAATCCACTTCAGACTGTAATACGACGGTGCGCCCCAGCCGGTGTTGCAATGCGCTCGTCAGTTTGTCCTGATCTACCGCTTCCAACACATAGGCCGTAACCAGGTGGACTGTTATCGTACCCTGAGCCGCTGATTGATAACGCTGGAATAAGACGTGTATCTCAGGCAGTAAGACCAAGCGTGTATTTTGTGCCAGTAAACGCACCAGGTTTTTTCCATCCTGGCTCAGGTGTTCACCAGCAATATCCAGAATCAAATCTGCCTTCTGCGCCCGTGCCAGTCCTGGATTTGCCAGCACTTTTTCCAATTGCGCGTCAACGACCAAAGCTGATAATAATTCCAGCATGCCAGACCATAAACCCATCTGTTGGGTTTGTTGTGCCTGTGCAAATACCGCTTCAGCATAGGGTCGGGCAAAGGTTGTTGTATCTCCAGCCATCAGCCTGACCTAAATCTGTTGTGCCACACGATTGAGAATTGTCCGGTGAGCTTGCGCATTAATTTCTTTCTGCAGAATTTTCTCCGCACCTGCTACCACCAGTTCAGCCACCTTAGCACGCAACCCTTCGCGCGCCTTATTTGTTTCCTGCACAATTTCAGCTTGAGCTGCTGTAAGCTGACGTTCCGCCTCAGCGCGACCCTTAGCACGTGCCTGGTCTACAATCTGAGTTGCTTCTTTTTCAGCATTGGACTTGATTTCCGCCGCCTGCACGCGTGCCTGCTGCAATACGGACTCAGCTTCTTTTTGTGCCTGTGCCTGTGCCTGCTGGCCCTGTTCTGCAGCAGCCAGCCCATCGGCAATCTTTGCCTTGCGTTCGTTCATCGCGTTTATCAGCGGTGGCCAGATAAAACGCAATGTAAACCAGACGAACACCGCAAATGCGATCAACTGCGCGATCAGTGTCAGATTGATGTTCATACCGTAACCCTATCTATCGGTTGACGCGCAAGATCAGAGCGCAAACATCACATACATACCCAAGCCAACCGCGATCATCGGCACTGCGTCGGTCAGACCCATCACAATGAAGAACTGAGTGCGCAACATCGGGATCAATTCAGGTTGACGTGCCGCACCTTCCAGAAAACGACCACCTAACACACCAATACCGATGGCTGCACCTACCGCACCCAATCCGAGCATAAGTGCCGCCGCAATGATAAGCAAAGCTTGTGCCATTTCCATGTTGATCTCCAGTATAAATTAGATGACAAAGGCAGACGAAAGATGAATCTGTACGGTACCGTGTATACGTACCCGAAAAAATCAAATCAAATTTAAATCGTGGGCAGGTTTAACCTCGCCCACGACCAAAGAGGCTCGAGCAACACCTCTCCCCCTATGTTGTGTTTAGTGATGGTCTGCGTGCGCCATATCCAGATAAACAATGGTCAAGGTCATAAAGATAAACGCCTGCAGCGTGACCACTAAAATATGAAACACTGCCCAGACAAACTGCAACGCACCACCAAAGATTCCGATCAGCCAGCCACCGCTGTACATCAATGCAATCAGAATAAAGATCATCTCGCCAGCATACATATTGCCAAATAACCGCAGCGACAATGAAATCGGTTTGGCAATCAGATTTACCCCTTCGAGCACCAGGTTAACCAGCATAAAGAATGGCTTCAGTAACAGATTATCCGTCTGAAACGGTATCCCGGTGAGTTCACCGACAAAGCCACCCACACCTTTTATTTTGATGCTGTAAAACAAAATCAGCATAAATACGCCGAGTGCCAGCGCAAAGGTGATATTCGGATCAGTACTTGGCACAACCTTCATATAGTGCACACCCATCAGACTGAATAGCCAGGGCAACAGATCTACCGGCACCAGATCCATCAGGTTCATCAGAAAAACCCAGCAGAATATGGTCAGTGCCAATGGCGCAACCAAGTCATTTTTACCTGAAAAAGAGCCCCTGACACTCTCATTGACAAAATCAATGATCATTTCCACGCCGTTCTGCAGGACACCTGGAATACCTGCCGTGGCCTGCTGTGCAGCCCGACGAAAATAAAACGCAAACAATGCAATCAAACCAACAGACCAGCCTATGGAATCCAGGTGGATGGCATTAAAGCCCATGGCAGCCGCTTCCTGTGCGGAATGTGCCATACCCCAGCCGGTTTCCGGATGGTACCCGAACGTCAGATTCGTCAGGTGATGTTTGATATATTCAGCAGAGGTGAGTTCTGTACCAGCCATAAAACATTATTTACGTTGATCGGCAAACGCCCTGCGGTCATAAAGATTGACCACAACTAATGGCAAAACCTGGACAATAAAAAAGGCAGCCAATAAGGCTACCGGATTGATATCGCTGACAACCAGCATAATGATGGCAAATGCGCCAACAATCACACTGAAGCGAGCCAGCTGACCAAGATAAAAGTGCCTGACAATGGCATCAGGCCGTGCTGCCCGATACTCACCCGAGGTAAAGTAAGCCAGTACTGCAGAACCCAGTACAGCGACACTGCCGCCACACAACATATCCCGCGCGACCAGCACTCCAAACGGTAAGACAATCGCAGCTGATATGATTGATAACAAGCTTTGGGCAAACAGTATGCGTCTGGCACGATGACGTTCTGTTATCGGACTGCAATTGCGAGCGAGCATTATACTGGGTATTATGCCTTGGTCAATGGTCGGATTTTTCAGTTCAGGCTGAGCTGGCCAACTGCTTCACATGCTGTATCCGATCACTGATTTCAACCTTGCCTTCCTGCAGCTTCGCCTTGAAAAAAGTCTTCCACTGTTCAACAGCAAAATTCTGCAGGTCGCCACCAGAACGAAAGTGAGTGATAAATACCTGGCCGACCGCATAAATTGAGGTACCTGAGCCAATTACCATACTAATGCCACCACCCAGGGTACCAATCGCCGGGATGAACTTCACAATGCTACTCAAACCAACGACAGAAGCAACCGGCGAAGCACCACTGATCAATGAATGTATAAAGGCCTTACCCTTCTGCTCATTAAACTCAACATTGTAGTGTTTACATAAACTACGCAACAGATTTAGCTGCACACCGGTCAATGCAGCAACATCCAGAATCGGCACCGGCAACAACCCAAGCGCCATCCCGGCAATAATGTGCAGATTAACGATATTTTCAGATTCTATCGTGCGCTGCTGGCCGGAGATATCGGTCAGTTGTGTTTCAGCAGCTGCTAATTTATCGGTTAATTCTGTCGTGAGCTGTTGTAGTTGCTTTTCTTTTTGCGTCAGCTTCCGGGTAATATTGGTAACTTTTTTCTTTTGCTGATCGCATGCAATGCCAGCTGCCTGGCGTGCGACTTCACTTTTGTGTAACCGTGCTTGCAGTGTCTGCTGCTCAGTATCCGACTGCGCCGCTAACGCCGTCAATTCATCTTCTTTCTGCTGCAACTGCGTAGTCAGATGTTCAATCTTCGTTGCTTGTGTTTTCACCTGTTGCGACAGCGTTGGTTTTTTCGGAGCCGCGTTATTTTGTGTTGGCATCATTCACACTCCTTGCAGAAACAAATACTAAAATGATCAGCTCAGATTAACCACAATATCCTGCTGGGCTTGCTGGGCTTGTTGAGCTGATTGCACAAAATCAGGCATCTGATCAAAATTGAGATAACGATAGATTTCCGGTGCCAGCGTATCTATCTGACTGGCATAGGCCTGATATTCATCCAGACTCGGCAGGCGAGCCAGCGTGGCGGTGACCGCTGCCAGCTCAGCTGAAGCCAGATAGACATCAGCACCCTGGCCCAAACGATTCGGAAAATTACGGGTTGAAGTTGACACAACTGTCGCGTTTGCCATCACCCGCGCCTGATTGCCCATGCATAGAGAACAGCCTGGCATTTCGGTACGCGCACCCGCTGCGGCATAGATATTGTAGTAGCCTTCTTCCATCAGCTGGTGTTGATCCATCCGGGTCGGTGGTGCTATCCATAGTCGGGTCGGTAAGGTTGTTGCGGCAGCGTCCAGTAATTTCCCGGCTGCACGAAAGTGCCCGATATTGGTCATGCAGGAGCCGATAAATACTTCGTCTATTGCCCGACCAGCGACAGCCGATAGCGGTTTAATATCATCTGGATCATTCGGGCAGGCCAGTAATGGCTCAGTGATCTCACTCATATTGATTTCAATCACTTCAGCATATTGCGCGTCCGCATCTGCCTGCAACAATGATGGCTCGGCCAACCAGGCCTCCATCGCGCGCGCGCGCCGCTCCAGGGTGCGCACATCACCATACTCATGATCTATCATCCAGCGCAACATCACGATATTAGAGCGCAGATAATCCGCCACTGACTTTTCGGAAAGTGCGATGGTACAACCAGCAGCAGAACGCTCTGCAGTCGCATCCGATAGTTCAAACGCCTGCTCAACGGTCAGATCCGGCAACCCCTGGATTTCGATGATGCGCCCGTTATACACATTCTGTTTACCTTTTTTCTCCAGTGTCAGCAAGCCGCGCTGTAATGCCACATATGGGATTGCATTCACCAGATCCCGCAACGTGATGCCAGGCTGCATCTCGCCGCTGAACCGCACCACGACAGATTCCGGCATATCCAGCGGCATCACTCCCAGGGCAGCGGCAAAGGCAACTAACCCGGATCCGGCCGGAAACGAGATACCGAGCGGGAAGCGGGTATGCGAATCACCACCGGTACCCACCTGATCCGGCAACAACATCCGGTTCATCCACGAATGAATCACACCATCACCCGGGCGCAATGAAACACCTCCTCGCGTCTGGATAAATTCGGGCAAGGTGTGTTGGGTCTCAATATCCACCGGCTTCGGATAGGCTGCGGTATGGCAGAAAGACTGCATCACCAGATCCGCCGAAAAGCCAAGACAAGCCAGCTCCTTCAACTCGTCACGCGTCATCGGGCCGGTGGTATCTTGTGAGCCGACTGTGCTCATCCGAGGCTCACAATAGGTACCCGGACGAACACCCTCAACTCCACAGGCCTGCCCAACCATCTTCTGTGCCAGGGTATAACCATGGCTGGATTGTGTCGGATCCTGTGGCCGACGAAACGCCTCAGATGGACCTGACCCCAATGATTCGCGCGCCTTACCAGTCAGGCTACGACCAATAATCAGCGGAATCCGCCCACCTGCCCGAACTTCGTCTAATAATACTTCGGTCTTCAGACTGAAGTTTTCTATCAAACTGCCATCTTCACGTTCTATCCGTCCAGCATATGGGCGGATCACAATCACATCCCCTGTCGCCAGCTGATCTACCGGTACTTCTATCGGTAACACACCTGCGTCCTGCAGCGTGTTGAAAAAGATCGGCGCAATCTTACCACCCAGCACAACGCCACCCTGCCGTTTGTTTGGCACATGCGGTATGTCGTTGCCAGTATGCCACAAGACAGAGTTGGTGGCTGATTTGCGGGAGGAGCCAGTGCCCACCACATCACCAACATAAGCGACCGGATGGCCTTTCTGTGTCAGCTCTGCAATCTGTGCTGGTGCATCTTCCACCCCTTCACGTGGGTTCTTCAGCATCGCCAAGGCATGCAGTGGAATATCCGGGCGCGACCAGGCATCCTGTGCCGGAGACAGGTCGTCCGTGTTGGTCTCTCCCGCCACCTTAAACACAGTGACTGTGATACTGTCTGGCACTGCTGGACGAGTCTGAAACCATTCCGCATCAGCCCAGGACTGCAAAATCTCCTGCGCCTGCAGATGGCCTGCCTGTGCCTTCTGTTCGATATCATAGAAGGCATCAAACATCAGCAGTGTATGTTTGAGCTGCTCTGCAGCCAGTTCAGCCAATTGCGGGTCATCCAGCAGATCAATCAATGGCTGGATGTTATAACCACCCAGCATGGTACCCAGTAACCGTACTGCATCTGCTGGCTGCATGACTGGGGAAACGGTCTTTCCCTGCGCGACTGCGGCCAGAAAACCTGCCTTAACCCATGCTGCCTCGTCCACACCCGGTGGCACTCGCTGACTGAGTAAACGCAGCAATTCTGCCGGATCCTCGCCATCTGGCTGCTGACACAGTTGTACCAGAGCAGTAACCTGCGCTGCATGCAACGGCAACGGCGGTATACCCTGTGCTTCACGTTCCCGAACATGCCGATAATAGTCAACAAGCATTTTTATCCCTTCATTTTCTGTGCAACACAAGGGCAGATGTGCTACTCAACAGTAACAGATTTCGCAAGATTACGCGGTTGATCTACATTAGTGCCTTTGATAACAGCCACATGGTAGGCCAACAGTTGCAAGGCGACACTATACACAATCAATGACAAATCAGCATCTGCCACTGGCATAACACAGGCGGCATATTCGTCCAGCTCCGGCGCCACTGTTGCATCATGCAACACACACACACGGCCATCACGCGCTCGCACTTCTTGTAAATTAGAGAGCACCTTATCTGCCACCGGGTTATCCGGTACCGCGCAGATAATCCGCATCTGCTCATCCACCAGGGCCAGTGGCCCGTGCTTTAACTCACCAGCCGGATAGGCCTCAGCATGAATATAAGAGAGTTCCTTCAGCTTCAGTGCTGCTTCCATCATCGCCGGATAAAACGGCCCACGTCCCAGGAACAAGACACTGCGGGCGACTGCGAAGTCAGCTGCTAATGCCGCAATCTGCGCATCTTGCTGTAATACCATTTCAATCTGACGTGGCAAGGCCCGTAATGCAGCAACATGTTGCTGCTCTTGTGCTGCATCCATGCCACGCCGTCGCGCCAGGCTCAGGGTCAGCAGACGCAACACCACCAACTGGGTGCTGAACGCCTTGGTTGATGCTACACCAATTTCAGGACCAGCCCGGGTCATCAAGACTGCATCTGACTCACGTACCAGAGAACTCTCCGGCACATTACACACAACAATACTTCCCAGATACCGCTGCTGCTTTGCGGTGCGCAATGCTGCCAGTGTATCGGCTGTTTCACCCGATTGTGAAATCGTTAAGAACAAGGCCTTGTCCGGTACCACAACAGGGCGGTAGCGGTATTCACTGGCAATCTCAACCTGACAGGAAATCCCGATCGCTTCCAACCAGTATTTCGCTATCAGGCCAGCATGGTAGCTGGTGCCACATGCCACAATATGGATGACATCTGTTTGATCCAGCAATGATTTAATTTCACAACCAAAGCTTTCTTCCAGCAATCGATCCTGATGAATACGCCCTTCCAGGGTTTCTGCGACGACCGCTGGTTGCTCAAAGATCTCTTTTTGCATGTAATAGTCATAACCAGCCTTCTCTACCCGGTCTGCGTTCAGCGCGGAAGTATGTACAGTACGTGCGACTGGTTGTCCTTGTGCACCCAATACTTGGACCTGAGTTCGGGTGATTTGCGCAATATCGCCTTCCTCCAGATGTATAAACTGTTGTGTTACCGGCAACAGTGCTGACACATCAGAAGCAACAAAGTGGCCTTCTGCACCAATGCCAATGACCAGTGGACTACCCACACGTACCACAATCATTTCACCCGGTGCACGTGCAGCAATAATCGCCAGAGCATAAGCACCGACCAGACGCTCGGTTGCCTGCTGCACTGCGGCCAATAAGCTCACATCCTCGGTTAACAGACTGGCAACCAGGTGGGCGATCACCTCGGTATCCGTATCTGAAGCAAACTGGTAGCCTTGTGTTTCCAGTTCCTGGCGCAGTTCATGATGGTTTTCAATGATGCCATTATGGACAACTGCAACCGGGTCGCTGATATGCGGATGAGCATTGTACTCTGCTGGCTTACCATGAGTCGCCCAGCGGGTATGCGCAATACCAGTGGTACCACTCACCGGCTGCGTGGCCAGGTACTGTGCCAGCGCTGCAACTTTACCCACCTGTCGCGCTCGCTGTTGCCTGCCATCTGCTGCCTGTACAATCAAACCGGCTGAGTCGTAACCGCGATATTCGAGTCGTTGCAACCCATCCAGCAGCACAGGTGTTACGTCCTTCTGAGCCACTGCTCCCACTATGCCACACATAATTTACCCCTTATCCTTGGCTTTTTGCGGCCGCACCCAGTCTGATACCGTTTTTTTCTGACCTCGAGTCAGTGTCAGGCTATTCGCTGCGGCATCCTGACTAAGTACTGAACCAGCACCAATGGTCGCTCCCTGACCGATTTCAATCGGCGCTACCAGCGCACTGTTAGACCCGACAAAGACGTTATCGCCGATAATTGTCTTATGCTTATTCGCACCATCATAATTGCAGGTAATGGTGCCAGCTCCCAGGTTCACATTCTGACCAATTTCACTGTCACCGACATATGCCAGATGATTCAGCTTACTACCCTGACCAATCTGAGATTTTTTGATTTCAACAAAATTGCCAACATGTGTCGCTTGTGCCAATTGCGTCCCCGGCCGGATACGAGCAAACGGGCCGACACAACTGTTCTCTCC
>JAHDCB010000028.1 GCA_020630035.1 Gammaproteobacteria bacterium | reverse complement strand
GCGACACAGCCGCCGACCCCAATGATCAGGTCTGGTTTTTTGGCTTTCAGGGCCTGCCATTCGCCCAGTTGTGAGAAAACTTTTTCCTGTGCCTTTTCGCGGATCGAGCAGGTATTCAGTAGTAAGACGTCGGCTTCTGCCGGTTCTTGTGTCTCACGCAGGTCATGTGCTGTGTGCAGGACGTCACGCATTTTTTGTGAGTCGTACACGTTCATCTGACAACCGTGCGTTTTGATATAAACGGTTCCGCTCATTGGTGTCAGGCGCGGCGCCTGCGCCGCACGGCATCTGCCAGTTGTTCCAGTACGGGCACGCTGTCTTCCCACGACAGGCAGGCATCAGTGATGCTTTGTCCGTAGGTGAGCGTCCGACCCGGTTGCAGGCTCTGGTTGCCGGCGATCAGGTGGCTTTCGATCATCACACCAATCAGGCTCCGGTTGCCGTCCGCGATCTGCTGGGCAACATCGGTAGCAACAATTTTTTGCCGCTCGTGTTGTTTATGGCTATTGGCATGGCTGAAGTCGATCATCAGGTTCGGGCGCAGTTGTGCCTGGCGTAGTGTGTCTATCGCGTCTTCGACTGATTCACGATCATAGTTGGGTCGCTTGCCGCCTCGCAGGATGACGTGGGTGTCCGGGTTGCCTGCGGTATTGAAGATTGCGGAACGGCCTTGTTTGGTGACGGACATGAAGACATGTGGGCGCGTGGCGGCGCCGATGGCATCTATCGCGATCTTGGTGTTGCCATCTGTGCCGTTTTTGAATCCGACCGGGCAGGATAGCCCGGAGGCCAGTTCCCGGTGGCCCTGGCTTTCGGTGGTGCGGGCGCCGATCGCTCCCCAACTGATTAAATCAGCGACATATTGCGGGCTGATCAGGTCCAGGAATTCGGTGCCGGCCGGGAGTTGTTTGTCGTTAATCTCCAGCAGCAACTGACGTGCACTGCCCAGCCCGGTGTTGATGTCGAAGCTTTCGTCCAGGTGCGGATCGTTGATCAGGCCTTTCCATCCAACGGTAGTGCGCGGCTTTTCAAAATAAACCCGCATCACGATTTCCAGGTCGGCGGCCAGTTTTTGGCGTATGTTGCACAGTTTGTCGGCATATTCATGTGCCGCCACCGGGTCGTGAATGGAGCAGGGGCCGATCACTACCAGCAGCCGGTCATCGGAACCTCCGAGGATATGCTGGATATGGCGTCTGGCCCGGGTGACGGTGCGTGCCGCCGTGTCAGTCATCGGATAGCGCTGGTGCAGGGCTGCCGGGCTGTCGACTTCGGTGGTTGCGGTAATGCGCAGGTCTTCGGTAGTCTGGGTCATGTGAGTTGTTATGATGGGTGAGGTGTGGCGGTGCGGTGTTTGGCGCGTCGTGTCAGCCAGATCTCCAGCCCCTGAGCATTCAGGGTAACATCGTCTGTCAGTATCGCCTGTACCTGGGCTGTGCTCAGGCCACTATGCCGGCAGGCTGCCGGTATGAGTTGTGCGGTCAGAGCCTGTTGTAGTCGTTCCAGGCGTCCGTTGGATGGGTTTGGTTCTTCTGCTAGCGCAATATTCCGATGCTGCTCGATACTGGCACGTAGTTGTGGCGCCAGTTGTGCTGGTTGCGGATAGCGGCCATAGTGGGTCAGACAAACATGCACTGGATCAAGTGCCAGCAAGCGGTCCAGACTGGCCTGCCAGGCATCCGGGTCAAACGCGACTGGTGTGGTGGTTGCTATCAGCCAGGGGTGCGGCTGTGACAGTTCGTGGTAGCTGAGTCCGAAGGTGTCACCTGTGTACAGGTCGCCAGTTGCCTGGTCTAGGATGCAGATGTGATGATTGGCGTGTCCCGGTGTTTGCAGTAAAAGCAGTTGACGTTGCCCCAGTGCCAGTGTCGCACCGTCTGCGGCGGCCTGACAGCGGGACTCTGGTGCTGGTTGCAGATCACCGTAATGTCTGGCGTAGTGTTCTGCGCCATACACTTGACTGGCACTGGCTTGCAGCAGGCTCGGGTCAATCAGGTGTGGTAGCCCGTTAGGGTGGGCGATCAGGGTGGCCTGCGGACAGCATGCCAGCAGGCGCCCGGTGCCACCGGCATGATCCAGGTGCACATGGGTCGGGATGATCCAGCGTACGTCGCCGGGCTGGTGTCCACTGTCAGTAATGGCACTTAGTATGTCTGGCACACTGTATTGTGTGCCGCAGTCTATGATTGCCAGTTCGTGACTATCTGCGATCAGATAGCAAGCTCCCATCCCAGGCCGATACAGGCCGATATCAATCAGCTGAGGGCTGTTCATTCGCCCGGTGCGATGGCCTTCATACTCAGGCGAACACGACCCTGCCGGTCAATTTCAAGTACCTTGACCCGGATGATCTGGCCTTCGCTCAGCTTATCACTGACTTTTTCCACCCGCTCTTCACAGATTTGTGAAATATGTACCAGGCCGTCCTTACCCGGCAGGATGTTGACGAAGGCACCAAAGTCCATCAGGCGGGCTACCCGGCCTTCATAGATGGCACCGACCACAATGTCCTGAGTGATTTGTTCGATCTGATGTTGTGCCTGTTCACCAGCTTCTTTTTCCACTGAGAAGATCTTGATGGTGCCATCATCATTGATGTCAATGTTGGCACCTGTCTCCTCGGTAATGGATCGTATGGTGGCGCCACCCTTACCGATAACATCGCGGATTTTTTCCGGGTTGATCTTCAGGGTGATGATGCGCGGGGCATGTTCTGACATTTCAGCCCGGGGTGCGGCCAGGACTTGTGCCATTTCACCGAGGATATGCAGACGTCCGGCCTTTGCCTGTTCCAATGCGACTTGCATAATTTCTTCGTTGATGCCGTTGATCTTGATGTCCATCTGCAGTGCATTAATACCCTGTGCGGTACCGGCGACCTTAAAGTCCATATCACCCAGATGATCTTCATCACCCAGAATGTCTGTCAGTACGGCAAATCGGTCATCTTCTTTGATCAGCCCCATAGCAACACCGGCCACCGGTGCACTGAGCGGTACACCAGCATCCATCAGTGACAGGCTGCTGCCACATACTGAGGCCATTGAGGAAGAACCATTTGATTCGGTAATTTCAGAAACCACGCGAATGGCATACGGGAATTCTTCCAGGTTAGGCATACAGGCCAGCAGTGCTCGTTTAGCTAACCGGCCATGCCCGATTTCACGTCGTTTCGGGGTACCCATCCGTCCGGCTTCACCGACGCAATACGGCGGGAAGTTGTAGTGCAGCAGGAACGGTTCTTTATAAGTACCTCCCAAGGCATCTATTGTCTGCGCATCCCGTTCGGTGCCGAGTGTGGTGACGACCAGTGCCTGAGTTTCGCCCCGGGTAAACAGGGCTGAGCCATGGGTACGTGGTAGTACACCAGCACGGATATGGATCGGGCGTACTGTTTCGGTGTCGCGTCCGTCAATACGTGGCTGACCAGCCAGTATTCGCCCACGTACAATTTGTTTTTTCAGTGCATTGCAGGCAGCAGCGAGATCATTTTTGCCAGGTTCTTCGTCCGGTAGTTCCTGTGCGATCCTGGTTTCCAGGCTGCGCAGGGCCTCCTGACGCTGCATTTTATCTGTCAGTTGGTAGGCCGCCTCAAATTCGCTGCCGTATTGTGTGGTGATCCGGGCTAACAGATCGGTATGATCGGGTATCGGTGGGAAGGCGTACTGAGGTTTGTTTACTTCAGCAGCCAGTTCAGTGATGGCCTCAATCACGACTTGTTGTTGCGTGTGACCAAAAAGTACGGCACCAAGCATGATTTCTTCTGACAGTTCGCGTGCTTCTGACTCAACCATCAGCACTGCTTCGCGCGTACCGGATACCACCAGGTCTAAATCATTGTGTCGATCCAGCCCCGTCTGAGCCGGGTTTAACTGGTATTCGCCGTTTTTATAGCCCACTCGTGCAGCACCAATCGGGCCTTGAAACGGCAGGCCAGAGCAGGATAGTGCTGCGGAGACTGCGATCATTGCCGGGATTTCCGGGTCTATCTGAGGGTTCAGTGACATCACTGTTGCGACGACCTGGATCTCATGCATGAAGCCCTTCGGAAAGAGTGGCCTTACCGGGCGGTCAATCAGGCGTGCAGTCAGAACTTCTTTTTCCGATGGTCGGCCTTCGCGGCGAAAAAAACCACCGGGAATGGTTCCGGCGGCATACATTTTTTCCTGATATTCGACGCTGAGAGGGAAAAAATCACGGTCAGTTGGCACCTTGTTAGCAACGACGGTGGCTAACACAACGGTGCCACCCATATCGACCAGTACGGCGGCATCTGCCTGACGAGCAATTTCGCCCGTTTCCAGGGTCAGGGTATGGGTGCCGAACTGAACCGTTTTTTTGATGGGATTCACGTAATATTCCTTAGATTCACGGATTTGAGAAATAGTCTGTTTTGATCAGTGTTAAATTTTAGTATTCCCTGTTGCTTACGCGGTGGGGGCAAAACTATCGGGGTATTCCAGTTAACCACTACCATTAGTCATCCCGCATTAAATTAAAAGGCGTTACATATTCGTAGGGCTCAAAGAGTCGTGCCGGTTCCGTCTGCCATTCACCATCGTCATAATAATAATCAGATATGCGAGAATGGAATGGCTGGGGTGGGAGGTCCTCAATCATGTGTGGGAAGTCCCATGGTGCGTAGGGTTTTAGTAAGTCATCAATATTAGAGTTACTCTTTAGTACTACTAAATTATGGGGGTGGTTTTCTGAATAGACGTACATATGGTATTCTTTTTCAGGATAAAAAGGCACACTCGCTGTGAATACTCCTCTATGGTCAGTTGTAGCGGTGACTAACTCCATGTCATAAAGTTTGACCAAAACGTTTACATTAGGTATCGGAGTCGCCTCATTGCTATCGTACGAGTTAGGTACGTATTTTAGCAGTTGCATAGTCAGCTCAACTTCAGGAGCTGGAACTACTGGCTGGGGGGACACTGAATCCAGCAAGTCTTTAATGGCAATAAAGGCGGGGTGATCAACATTGTTGATATTTGTTTCCCAGTTACTACCCTGCAGAGTTCCGTATTTTGCGTGACGATAGCCTTTGAAGAAGGGTTCTATCTCCGATGAGATAGGATCGCCAGGCACAGCATCATCGGGCATGCCTAGAATAATTTCAGTTGTGTCAGCACTAGTTCTAGCTAAGCGTTGACCAGCAAGAGAGATTAAGCCATTACCATTTCCGTATACATCTATGCCGTCCTGATTTTTTTCTATAGTTAAACTAATCAAATTCTTCATTGGTACAGGTATCCCAAACTCCTGAATGCGTTTGTTCAGGAGTATCATGTTGAATCCTGCTGTTTGACCAGCGCCAAAGAAACCATAAAAGAATACATCTTCTTTCGGAGGATCGGGTTCATAGGGGTCATAATCCATAATCATATGGAGTGAGTACGCCTTGGGCGTTGCTGTACCGAGGTCATGGCAGGTCATCAGATGACAATTTGTGAGCAGATCAGAATCGTGTCCTTTAGGGAAGTCAATACCAGAATTAATCAAATCATTTACGGCAGTTGGAAATATACCGGAATGAGGAGTGCCGATAGTTACCAGCGTTTGTACGTCGTTTGCGTAAACTGCGGATTCATATATATTTTGTAGATACATCATAGATAGCACCCCACTGAATGAATGTGCAATCAGGTTTACCTTGTTACCAGTTTCCTGGCTAATAAATCGAATGGCTGAAGCTAGATCACTAGCAGCATCAAGTAGATCAGCATTGCTGCGCCAGACAAATTCATAAACAGCGTAGCCCATTTTGTGTAACATTTCAGGCAGTTTCCCCCAGTGGTTGGGGCCTGAGTATGAAGGGTCTGTGTCATCGCCAGAACGGCTGTGTATGAGCATGACCGGCAACTTGTTAGCGCAGTCACCGTGCGGTCCACAAGCACTTCTTAATCGCGCTGACTCGTCCCAGCGACATTCTGTGAGCGCATTAGCACCATAGTATGCTACCGGGCAAAGTTTATGTCGCTGGCTGTCTCTCTTATCCTGGTAAGATTGGTGCGTTATTGAGAGGCGGTTAGTTATGTGAACTGATTCATGTTTCACTGTGGCGAATTTGTCGTACCAAAACTTCCGTACGAACCAATTGAAGCTGAAAGCAGCAGCTTTCTCGGTCACTATGTTGTCGTTATCGTTGTGAATTTGCATGGGAAGAGGTGGTATGTTTAACCAATTGTATACGCTATACTCATTCCAATCATGGCTGTCAGGTTCATGAATAGTGTACATTGGCTTGCCTGTCATATCCCGACTACGTAATATTCTGACTGGTAGATCAAGATCATCAATCCGGTGTCGTTTTGAATGCAGGCGGCGCACCTTCCAACTGACCTCTTCCTTGCGTTTCTCACATTCCCCCTGTATGCCTGTGTAGAAATTGCCGCCGGGCGTGCCCTTTTCGATTTGGTGCATATCACATTTCTTCACGATTTCAGTGGGCAGTATCCTAAGGACCCCTAAAAAAACTCGCCCTTTCCTTGTTTTTGGGTTGGTAACCCGAACCTTAAATTCTATCAGTTCGATCGGCTTCTCCAGGCCGGTTAATTCCTTTGATTCCTCTAGTTCTGGGGTGTATCGAATGATACCGTGCGGGCTGACAGTTAAGTTGTCGACAGGTTCGATTAGAGCAAATTCGTAGGGCTCATTCCCCTGATAGGCTTTGGTCCGGATTTGGTACTGATAAGGGACGCTTCTCATGAGTTGAGCAGTTTTACCTTCAGAGAGCCGAACGTCAATTAAGCCGCCGTGTGCCTGCGGGAATCCCAACATGTCTTCGTAGGCGATTTCTCCCGTTGTCTGCAGGTCGGTGGCAATCTTTTCAGACCAGGCTTTTGCTCCGGATAGTTGCATGGCTTGACGCATGTGTTCAAAGTTTACAAGGCTAGGTTGTGTCGCTGACCAATCATGAAATTGTAGAACACCAATATCTGCCAGCTGTTGAATGGCCACACCCTGTTTTCTTAAGGCTGAATCACCTTCTTGTTTGGCAGACAGTGCCTGTACCAGTGTGGTGAGTGGCGTGATATTGGCGTTCTCCTGTTGGTATGCTGGATAGAGTGCCTGCAGGCCAGCGTCATTAATAGCCAGATAGTAACCTGCGCGGATATCTGTGGACTCAGGTAGCGATATAGTAAAGTGTCCGAGATCACCAACTGTTGCACTCCCCAGGGTTTCACCTGAGGTATCTCGTAGCGTGACTATCGCGCCGGATAGTGGTTGACCATCTGTCGCTATGCCAGAGAAGCTGATAGTTTTAGGTTCATCCGGAGTGCCCGTTTGTTGACCAGTGCCAGTATCTTGAATCGTACAACTGCTGATCAGTATCGGTGCGATAAGCCATAGCCAGAGTTGCCGACGGAACAGTAAAAAGCTACTTTTCATAGTGATATCCCATAGTCAGATACAGCGTCTCCTGACAACGTTGTTGCGAGGGTTGGGTGTTGTCAGGCTCCGCTGTAAGTCGTCCGTGCTTAATCAGGTTGTTGCAAAAGGTCATCCTGGCAACTTTGCAACGACGGCAATGATAAATATGATTTTTCATTGCTGGCAAAATCAATGAATTAACATCATTGATTTTGGCGATACATCCATGTGTCGCACAGAGACTGTCGAAAATGCTGTGTTTCAGCAGTCTGTTATCGGCGTAGGCCAAGTTTCTGAATCAGGCTACGATAGCGGGTGATGTCTTTACGCTTCAGGTAATCCAGTAATTTGCGCCGCTGATTGACGAGCCGAATCAGGCCTTGGCGTGAGTGGTGATCTTTCTTATGAGCTTGAAAATGAGGTGTCAGGTCTTTAATCCTGGCAGTCAGGAGCGCAACTTGCACTTCACTGGAACCAGTATCTGTAGGGGTCTTGCCATGTTCAGCGATAATGGCAGCGCGTTGTTCAGTGGAAAGGCTCATGTTATCTGGATACTCCGGGTCATTGAAAAAAGCTCAGTCTGATCAGCCCGACAATGACCCCAGGCTGAATTGAGTCACAAGGTGTGCTATTGTGCAGCAAACCAGCATAAATGTTAAGCTGTCGCTTACAATGAAAGTCTTGGCTTGTTATGCCGGATCACAGTGAAATGTGGCAGTCACTGCAAATAATATGTCATTTTTTTAACCAGGAGATGGATATGGAATTAATTTCCGAATGGGTCGGTGCTCTGAACAGCATTGTCTGGGGCCCGGTGATGCTGGTGTTGATTCTGGGCACTGGCGTCATTTTGACCGTTGGGCTGAAGGCGATGCCATGGCGTCGGATCGGTGCGAGTTTCCGCTTGCTATGGCAAGGGCGTGAGTCACGTGCAGCAGGTGATATTACACCATTTAATGCATTGATGACTTCTTTGTCGGCGACTATCGGTACCGGTAATATTGCGGGTGTTGGTACAGCCATTGCGATTGGTGGCCCGGGTGCTATTTTCTGGATGTGGTGTACAGCATTAGTTGGTATGGCAACTAAGTATGCCGAAGCTGTCCTTGCAGTGAAGTATCGTGAGGTGGATGAAGAAGGCAACCATGTTGGTGGTCCTATGTACTACATCAAAAACGGCCTGGGTCGACAATGGCACTGGCTGGGACTGGCATTTGCGATATTCGGCGCCATTGCCGGGTTTGGTATCGGTAATATGGTGCAGGCTAACTCTGTGGCAGATGCGGTATCCACTAATCTTGGCGTAGATAAGTGGGTTACCGGGGTTGTGATGGCAGTGTTTGTGTTTGCTGTGCTGATTGGTGGCATTAAGCGGATTGCGCAGGTGGCCGGGAAACTGGTGCCACTCATGGCAATTGCCTATCTGATCGGTGGTCTGGTGGTGATTCTGGCGAATATCACTGAGGTCCCGGGCGCATTATGGTTGATTGTGCAGCATGCCTTCACGCCAACTGCGGCAACCGGTGGTTTTGCGGGTGCGGGCGTGATGATCGCCATTCAGATGGGTGTGGCTCGGGGTGTATTTTCTAATGAGGCGGGATTAGGTTCTGCGCCAATCGCCCATGCGGCTGCTCAAACCAAGGATCCGGTACGCCAGGGTAGTATTGCGATGCTGGGTACCTTTATTGATACATTGATCATCTGCACCATCACCGCACTGGTGATTGTGATGACTGGTGCCTGGAGCAGTGGTGAGTCAGGTGCGTCTTTATCTTCTGCAGCGTTTGGTCAGGGTCTGCCTGGGGTTGGTGAGTGGATTGTCACCTTTGGTCTGATCGTGTTTGCCTTTACCACCATGCTGGGCTGGAGTGTGTATGGTGAGCGGTGTGTGCAATATCTGTTCGGTAAAAAGTCAGTCTTACCATTTCGTATTTTGTGGGTGTTGGCAATACCGCTTGGTGCGACAGTGAAGCTGGCTTTTGTCTGGTTGCTGGCAGATACGCTGAATGCGTTGATGGCCTTGCCTAACCTGATCGCGTTGTTGTTGCTGAGCCCAATCGTGTTCAAAATGACCCGCGATTATCTGGCGAAGAACTGAGTTCGGCTGAATCAATATGAGTGCTTCGCCCGGAGCGAGGCACTCATTGGCTGAACTGACGAATAATCGGCGTGTGGTGGGTGTAAAGACAGGTATTGCTGCATTGCCGGGGTGAGTTGTATCTGGCCCTGTGTATCTACGACTAATGCCGCTTCTATGCCCATTTGGTGTGCGATACGTGGCCAGTCGTCGGGGCCTGCGATAAAGAGTGCAGTCGCCGCTGCATCAGAAAGGGTCGCATCTTTACTTAAAATAGTGACGGAGGCCAGGCCGGTTGCCGGGTAACCGGTGCGTGGATCCAGGAGGTGGTGATAACGTTTGCCTTCCCAGGTGAAGTAGCGTTCGTAATGACCTGACGTGAATACAGCTGCGTCACCGCTGACTGACAGGATGCCGAGTACGCTGTCTGGTGCTCCGTGTGGGTCGCGAATAGCAACGCGCCAGGGTTGGCCCTGGTTGGTGCCGATTGCATGCAGGTCGCCGCCAGCATTCACAACACCATTTGTTATGTTGAGCGAGCGCAGGCGTTGTATTGCCTGACTGATGCCATAGCCCTTGCCGATAGCACCGAAATCCAGTTGGACCCGGGGGTTGTCGGAGCTGAGATAGAATTGATTCAGGTTGATATCCTGAATGCCAGGCCGGTTTTGTAGCCAGGCCTGTATTGTTGCGGTGGGTGGAGGTCTTGATCGGGGGTTGCCCTGAAATCCCCACAGTGCAATTAACTGGCCGATGCCTGGATCAAACAGGTAGTCACTCCGGGCTGCCAGTTGTTGTGCGCGTCTGAGCAGAGGCAGGGTTGAGGGTGGGGCAGCAAATGGTGGGCTGTTGGCACGGATCAGTTGGTTGATACGCCCGACCGGGCCTGGTTCCCAGGCATGCCAGGCATGTTGCATCGCAGCGAAGTCGCGCTCCAGGTGCGTGCGTGCGGCGGTGGCCTGTGCCGGGGTGACGTCGCTGAGTGTGATGTCTATGTAGGTGCCGAAGGCCAGCAGGCGAAAGGATGTGTTTGCAGTTGGTGGGGTGCAGCTGGCTAACAGGCTGGTGGCTAGTACCAACAGTGTCCAGTGCCACAGACCGGCCAGCATCAGTTGGTCTCAGCGGATTGCAGGCTCATGCTGTGAGTCTGGCGGTGAGGCAGTCCAAGAGCTGACCAGCGATATTCAGGTGGTATGCTGCATCCAGTTCACGAATACAGGTCGGACTGGTGACATTGATTTCGGTCAGGTAGTCACCGATGATGTCCAGCCCGGCAAATAAGATGCCATGCTTGCGTAAAAACGGTGCGACGGTGGTGACAATTTCGTGATCCCGGGCATTCAGGGCGACTCCTCGCCCGTGACCGCCAGCTGCCAGATTGGCCCGGATTTCACCGGCTGCCGGGAAACGTGCCAGGGCATACGGGACAGGTTCGCCGTTGATCACCAGGATACGCTTATCTCCGCTGTGCAGGATGTCCGGGATAAACGTCTGTGCCATGATGCTGCGTTGTTCTCTCGCAGTCAGGGTTTCCAGAATCACCTGGCGATTCGGATCGTTTTGCTGTACCCGGAATATTGCGCTACCTCCCATGCCATCCAGAGGCTTCAGGATCACGTCCTGGTGCTGGGTAATAAAGTCAAGATGCTGGCTGATACGGCAACTGACCAGGTTCGGAACAGTTAGTTCAGGAAAGTGCCGGATCGCCAGTTTTTCATTGATTTCCCGCAGGCCACGTGGGTGATTCATTACCAGTGTTCCGGCATCGGCAGCTTGTTGCAGCAGATGAGTGGTATACAGGTATTCTGTATCCACTGGTGGATCTGTGCGCATCAGCACCACATCGTATTGATCCAGGGGCTGATCTGTGTGCTTACCCAGCACATACCAGCCAGCTGGGTCATCGTGTACTTGCAGGGCTTGACCTGGTGCAAAGGTACGGCCCCGTTGCTGATACAAGGCTTGTCGTTCCAGATAGGTGATTGTCCAGCTGCGTCGCTGTGCCTCCAGTAATATGGCAAAGGTGCTGTCTTTATGGATCTTAATCTGTGCGATCGGATCCATGATCACTGCAAGCTGAAACGATTTTGCCGGTCTCATGCTTGTGTCATTGTCCGCACAGCGGCAAGTACCTCATCAACGTGCCCGGGAACCCGTACCTTACGCCATACCCGGTGTAATTTACCGTTGGCGTCAAACAGAAAGGTACTGCGCTCAATTCCGATAGAGGGTTTGCCGAACAGCATTTTTTGTGCGATAACGCCCATCGCCTGACACAAGGTTTCTTCTTTGTCGGCGATCAGGTCAAATGTGAATCCTTGTTTGGACTTGAAGTTTTCCTGTGCCTGCAGGCCGTCGCGTGAAGCGCCGAGTATGGCGCAGTTATGTTCCGCAAATTCTGCCTGTGCGGCGGTAAAACCCAGGCCTTCCCGGGTGCAGCTAGGTGTACTTGCCTTGGGGTAGAAATATAACACCAGCGGCTTGCCCATATATGCAGATAGGTTGGTGTGTTGATCGCCGGTCAGCAGAATGTCTATGTCTGGTAAAGTGTCACCGATGTTCAGCATGCTGTCATTCCTTTCTGATAGTAGGTGGGTAATCTGAGAATCGTTCTCCTGAAAGATGCTATAGTAGAAGGTTAATATTAATCATGATTAAGATTGTGGGTGAGCGGGTACAGAAAATTCTGGCGAATGCCGGTCTGGGTTCGCGTCGGGAAATGGAAGAATGGATTCGGGCCGGGCGGGTTTCTCTGAATGGGCGGGTTGTGCAACTGGGTGCACGGGCACAGGTTGAGGATCAGATTCGGCTGGATGGTCGGGTGGTACAACGGCGGGTTGGTAAAACGCGCTTTATGCTGATGTATAACAAACCGGCGGGGGAGGTAGTAACGCGGGCTGATCCGCAGGGGCGGGCAACGGTATATGACCGCTTGCCAACTGTGCCAGAAGGACGCTGGATTGCAGTGGGTCGCCTGGATATTAACAGTAGTGGCCTGTTGTTATTTACCAATGATGGGGAATTAGCGCAGCGTCTGATGCATCCGCGCTATCAAATGGCGCGGGAGTATGCGGTCCGGGTATGCGGCCTGGTCACGCCGGAAAAGTTGCAGCAATTGGTACAGGGCGTCAGGCTGGATGATGGCTGGGCGCGGTTTGAAGAGATTGTCGAATCGGGTGGTGACGGCATTAATCGTTGGTTTCATGTGGTGCTGATGGAGGGCCGGAAGCGGGAGGTGCGGCGTTTATGGCAGGCAGTTGGCACTGAGGTATCGCGACTGAAGCGGGTACGTTATGGCCCGGTTATTCTGGATAGCTCGGTGAAGGTAGGGCAATGGCGTGAGCTGGATAAGATTGAACGTAAGGCGGTGTTACAGGCAGTGCAACTTAAGTCTGACCAGCGCTGGGGGCGTTTGCCAGCATACACAGGCAGAAGAAATAAACATTAAGTTGTTTTGGTAGTTGTTTATGAATCCCAGAGTGCGGCGATAGGGACAGCATAGAGTCTGTCACTAAATGCAGTAGTATGATCGCCGTCATATAGTAATATGCCAATTTTCAGACGGTTACCAATAATATTGTGTAATCGCTTAAGGCCAACAAAGTCTGTTTTTCCGAGCGTGGCAGTCGCCTTTACCTCAACTGCGAAACAGTCACCCACACTATTTTCGATAATAATATCGACCTCAACTTTATCTTTATCCCGATAATGATAAAAATATAAAGGTTCTTGAATCCAGAGTGCCTGTTTCCTGAGTTCGTTATAGACAAAAGATTCGAGCAGATGCCCGAATATTTCCGGTTGTTGTTGGAGCTTTGTCTGATTCAGTCCGCGTACGGAACAGACTATGCCGGTGTCAACCAGGTGTAGCTTTGGTGTTTTGACTAAACGTTTATATTCATTGGTATGCCACGCTGGCAAGGACTGCAACAGAAATAGTTGTTCTAACAACGCAGTATATTTTTTGATGGTGAGTCGGTCCAGGCATAATTTGTTACCCAGTTCAGCCAGGTTAGTCAGTTTGCCGACGTAAAATGCTAGTATTTTAAGTAGCCGGGTCATTAGTTCCGGGTGCGCAATATGTGTCATATCCCGGATATCTCGCTGAATCAGATGGTTCAGGTAGTGTTGGTTGTAGTGGTCTAATAATCTCGTACCACACGAAGGGGTAAGTTACCCTGACC
>JAHDCB010000202.1 GCA_020630035.1 Gammaproteobacteria bacterium | reverse complement strand
GGGTGTACCGATTAACAGATCCTGCTGTCTGGTATAGCGGTACAGCAGAATCACAAACGCACTCAGCAGGGTCATGAACAGAGTGCAGTTTTGCGTCTGGCTGATTTGATGGATCGCAGCCGTCAGTTCCGGACTGAGCATATTCCGGTAATAAGCACCCTGATAACTTTGATGGGCCGGTCGGGGGAAATCGGTAGGTAATGCCAGTTGTTGTGGCGCATCCTGCAACTGGGATCGCCAGTACGCCAGTTGCTGCGCAAGCGTCTCGCCCTGTAACCAGTCCCGTTGCCAGGCAGCATAATCACTGTACTGAATCGTCAGAGGTGTT
Source organism: Gammaproteobacteria bacterium (assembly GCA_020630035.1). Classification (GTDB taxonomy): domain Bacteria; phylum Pseudomonadota; class Gammaproteobacteria; order Chromatiales; family Chromatiaceae; genus JAHDBG01. The sequence goes on along the minus strand of JAHDCB010000202.1, from coordinate 1,834 downwards.
AGCTCCGACTTCAGTTGCTGGCTGAAGGCCGTGTACAACAGTGACCATTCGCGCCTCAGGATGCTGAGCGACCAGCCATCCGCAATGATGTGATGCAGATTGAGCAATAACAGATGTTGTGCCGTAGCCAGCTGCACCAGATGTGCCCGGAATAACGGCCCCTGAGCCAGATCAAACGGGGTATCGACATATGTCCGCATCAACTGGCACAGCTGATCCTGTTGTGCCGACTCATCAAGTGCGGAGAGATCAGAAAATTGTAGTGGGTCATAAGGTGCCAGTAAGCGCACAGTGCCAGGACCATTTGGTCCGGGAAAGATCGTACACAGGCTGTGATGACGTCTGACCAGTGAGCAGAAGGTCTGGCGTAGTGCCACCTGGTCCAGTGGCCCCACTATCCGATAGGCGATGGGGATATGATAAGTAGCAGAAAGACCTTCCAGTTGATGCAGAAACCACAACCGTTGTTGGGCATAAGATAACACCCTGAGCGCGTCATCGGCCTGCGGCTGGATCTCAGGTAACCGGGGGGCTCCCTGTTGTCGGGACAACCAGTGTGCCAGATCGGCCAGCACCGGGTGTTCAAACACGATCTGAAGTGGTGTTTCAATCGCAAAGGCCAGGCGGATGCGGCTGACCAGTTGGGTAGCGAGTAAAGAATGCCCGCCCAGCTCGAAAAAATGCGCCTGGCGGCTGGTGACCGGCAGAGCCAACAGATCAGACCACAGGTTGGCGAGCAACTGCTCGGCCGCATCATGTAAGGCAGTATCCTCTGACTGAGCGGGCGGAGCTGGTTCGGGTAACGCCTGTCGGTCCAGCTTGCCATTCGGGGTCAGCGGTAGCTGCTCCAGCAGGGTGATACTGCCGGGCAGCATATAGTCAGGTAATTGCGCCTGTAGCGCTTCGCGTAGCTCAGCGACTACGACAGACTCCCCGGTTGCAGCCGTGATATAGGCTGCCAGCGTAGACTGATCGCCGCGTTCATACAACATAACCACGGCTTCATCGACTGCTTCCTGTTGCCGCAGGATGGCTTCGATCTCACCCGGCTCAATACGAAAGCCCCGCAATTTGATCTGGTGATCCAGTCGTCCCAGATAGTCCAGATTACCATCCGGCAGCCAGCGTGCCTGATCGCCGGTCTTGTAGACACGTTCTGTTGTGCCGAATAATTCCAGCTCAATAAACCGTTCAGCCGTTAAGGCGGGTTGGTTTAGATAACCGCGTGCCAGACCGTCCCCGGCAATACACAGCTCGCCGGGAACACCGACGGGTACCGGCTGGTGCCGGGTATCCAGAATAGAAATGCGTGTGTTGCTGATCGGTTGACCGATGGGTGGTAATCCGGGAGTCGGGTTAACCGGTAGCGGATAATGGGTGACGACATGGGTTTCGGTCGGGCCATACTGGTTATATAGCCGGGCACCTGTGTGATGTAACCAATCCCGGAGATCTGCGGTGATGTGCAGTTGTGTCCCGGCAGTGATGATCTGTTGTAAGGCCGGGAGGTCGGTCCTGGCCTGGTACGCTTCCCGGGCAAGTTGTTCCAGCAACACAGCAGGCAGATAAAGTCGTTGTATCTGATGTTGTTGCAGATAGTCAGTCAGGGCGGACAGGTCGCGCCGGGTGTGTTCCGGAATCAGTACCAGAGTGCTGCCGGTGGTCCAGGTACTGAATAATTCCTGGCAGGACACATCAAAGCTGAGCGAGGTAAATTGCAGGGTACGGGCGGGTGTCTGCAGATCAGTATGCTCACGCTGCCAGAGCATCAGATGGCTCAGGGCACCGTGTGACATGGCGACCCCCTTGGGCCTGCCGGTAGATCCGGAGGTAT
>JAHDCB010000027.1 GCA_020630035.1 Gammaproteobacteria bacterium | reverse complement strand
CGCTTGCCAGAAACCTGTGGTAGCAAATCACCACATCAGTTTGAATCGCACCCCCGCACGTCAGGTAATTGAACAGGCCCATAAAGACAATATTCCGATACCTATCTGGCAAGATGGGCGGGTGGAATACTGTCTGCCGCTTCTAGCTCCGCTTGATCAGAGCCGACGCAGCTAAGGCCTTCATTTGTTCCCAGGCAGCGAGTGCTGCCCGTCGTCCGGCGGCAAGTTCAACAATTGGTTGGGGATAGTCATCGCCGAGCTGCACACCATGTGCTGTCAGCAACTCAGTCGGTGCTGCCCAGGGTTGTTGAATCCAGCGATTTGGTAATGCGGCCAGTTCTGGTACCCAGCGGCGTACATAGGTGCCATCGGCATCAAACCGTTCGCCCTGGCTGACCGGGTTAAAGATCCGGAAATAGGGTGCGGCATCCACGCCACTGCCGGCGACCCATTGCCAGCCCAGCGTGTTATTCGCCAGGTCAGCATCCAGTAAGGTGTACATAAACCAGGCAGCGCCGGCGCGCCAGTCAAGTAGCAGATGCTTGCATAACAATGAGGCGACTACCATACGTAATCGGTTGTGCAGATAACCGGTTTGCCATAACTGGCGCATCCCGGCGTCTACCAGCGGAATACCGGTCTGGCCGCATTGCCAGGCACGCAATGCCACCGGGTCAGTGCGCCAGGGGAAGTGCACATACCGGTTATCCATCGGTTGATCCAGTGTGTGTGGCCAGTGGTACAGCACATAATGCGCAAATTCGCGCCACACCAATTGTCGCACAAAGGTATCAGCACCGGGTTGATCGCGGGTTGCTGCTACCACTTCGCGTACGCTCAATTGGCCAGCATGCAGATAGGGTGCTAGCCGTGAGACCTGGTCGGCGGCTGGTATATCACGTGCCTTGTGGTAGACCGGCATATCTTGTGCGATAAACTCAGCCAGACGGTTCCATCCGGTCTGCCGACGCGGATCCCACTGATCGCCGAAAGCTTGTGCCCAAGCGGCGGCGGGGCTGTCGTGTGTGATTTGAGCACCTGGGTCAGGTACCGACACCAGACGGTTCAGGTCAGGAGCCGGTATCACACGATCTGACAGGCCTTGCGCCAGACAAGCCTTATAGAAGGGTGTGAATACCCGATACGGTGATCCATCTTGTTTCAGTAGCTCCCAAGGCTCAAACAACAGCTGCCCGGGGAAACTGTACACCTGGATGGATTGTTCACCTAACCAGGTCTTCAATATAGTATCTCGGGCAATACTGGTCGGGTCGTACAACCGGTTCCAGTACACAGCACTGATCGAATATTCGGTAATGATTTGTTGCAGGTTCTGTTGTATATCGCCGGTACGATATAACAGCTGCCCCTGCAACTGATCGGCCAGATCTTGTAGTGCTTGTTGCTGCCACCAAAGGGATGCTGGTGGATCCGGATCGTCCGGATGTTCGTGTACATACAGGCATAACACCTGAGTATGTTGTTGCAATGCCCGGGTCAGAGCAGGATTATCAGTAACGCGTAAGTCCTGCCGAAACCAGCATAAACCAACATTCGATAGCGACATAAAAAAGTCCTGAGTCAATCGTGCCAGTAACGTTGTTGTGTCTGGCGATAGGCAGTTGGTCCGTGTACTGTCTCGGCAAATAACCAACTGAGCGCACCTGACTGATCGGTACGCCAGTTTTGCGCTCCCGCCGCCTGCCAGCGTGCTAACACCTCCGGCTTCGGAAACCCATAACGATTCAGCGCACCGACCGCATATACCACCTGTTGCGGTCGGGTTGCTTGTACCAGAGCGGGTGAGGAAGAGCTGCGGCTGCCATGATGTGGTGCGATCACCAGTGACCAGGGGGCCGCGTCAGCCAGCGCCGGTGCTAGGCGGCGTTCCACTGAGGCTTGAATATCGCCGGTCAGCAACGTACTGCCTGCTGTATTGCGAATGCTCAGTACACAACTGGCATTGTTGCTGACTGCCGGACGCGGCTCAGTCGGGTGCAGTACCCGAAATTCAACGCCATCCCAGATCCAGCGTTGTCCTGCCTGGCAGGCTTCTGCTGTGATGTTGATCCGGTCTGGTTCACCCGCCAGTACCCGCTGGGCTGGCATTTGCGCCAGTAATTGGGCAGCAGAGCCGGCATGATCATTATCGCCGTGGCTGAGCATCAGCAGACTTAGCTGGGTAATGCCTTGTTCCCGCAGAAACGGGCGTACTACTGCATCGGCCAGATTAAACCCGCTGGGGAAGGTGGCGCCGGTGTCGTACACCAGCACATGCCGTTGCGTCTGCACCACGACTGACAGGCCCTGGCCCACATCCAGCACTGTGACGCGATAGGTTCCCCAGTCTGGCGTGCTGGTAATTGGCAGATGGCCCAGCCCGAATAACACCAGGCCCAGCAGGCGCCAGTGCCAGGCCAAGGGTGCCAGTATCAAGGCGACAGCCAGTACTAATACCCAACGTAGTTTGACCGGTGGCAGATAGGCCTCCCATTGTCCCTGGTCTGCCAGCCAGTACAGCCCATCCAATAAGCCTTGTAACAATGGGGCCAGCCAGCCCAGCAGATCGGCTGCTGGTGCGAACCAGGGCAGACTCAGTACGCCCAACAGACTCAGCGGTACCAGGACAAAGCCAAACAAGGGGACCAATACCAGATTGACCATCGGTGCCAGCCAGCTGAGCGGCATGCCGAACAGCAGCAACACCGGATACAACACCAGGCTGATCGCCAGTTGCACTCCGATCGCCTGTAGCCACCAGGGCTGCCCGCGTACCAGGGGTAACAACGCAAAGATCGCCGCGACAGCCGTGAACGATAGCCAGAAGCCAGCAGACAAAACGGCGCCCGGATGCATCAGTGTGACCACCCAGGCGGCCAGTGCCAGCACAGCAAACGGCTGCGCCAGCCGCCGTTGCAACAAGACCACGGCAAAGACCAGTGCCATCACCAGTGCGCGTTGTGCCGGCAGGCCGAGGCCTGAGATCGTGGCATAACCGGCAGCAGTGATCAGCCCGGCCCAGGTGCCTGCCAGCAGTGCCGGATAACGGCCGCATAACTGTGGTATGCGTCGCCAGGCCGCAGACACCAGCAATAATGCCAAGGTTGCAGCCAGCCCGATGTGCAGGCCGGAAATCGCCATCAGGTGACTGGTACCAGTGGTGGCAAATGTCTGTTTTAACTCGTGCGACAGGCCACTGCGATCTCCCAGGGTCAGCGCCAGTAGCACACCGGTGACATCCGGTGACAGATTGAGCGCCAGCACTGCATCCCGCTAGGACTGACGCAGCTGCTGTAATCGACAGCACACCGCAGATCGTATAGGTTGCTGCTCTGCCTGCTGAGGTACCACATATGCAGAATAACGTACCCCCTGGTGATATAACCAGCCAGCATAATCCCAGCTGCCCGGGTTGTGATAACTGCGTACTGGTTTAATCCGCAGTGGTAACTGCCACTCAGAACCGACTGCCACTGGCGGTGCCTGGCGCCAGGTGACCCGTAACAACCAGTCACCCTGTAACACCTGATCACCTCGTTGCAACTGATCTACCCGGAACAAAAACCGGCTATACTGCGTGCGCTTGCCGGGTAGGTTGGTTACAACACCACGAGCCTGATAGGTGGCCCGGATATCCAGTGACTCAATTGATGCTGGTTGTGACCACCAGGCAAAGATCGCCGCCCAGATCCATCCAAGAAAAAAGGCCAGACCCCATAGCGGGCAGCGCCAGTACCACGCCAGCAGCACTACCAGGCCGACCCCACCAATCCAGAGCGGGTGTGGTAGCTCGCTCATCCACTGTAATCCGCAGATACCAGCCAGCCAGGCCAGCACCCAGGCGATGATGGGTGTGAAGATCACCTTTTGCGCTGTCTGCACCATGTGACTCACCTGAATAACCTAATGCCCACCTCAAACAATGTTCACCAGGCGGCACACACTTGCCTGATGTGCTCCGATGTTGCTGACAAGGTTGCGCTGGCGCAACAATTGTCGCATGACTGGCAGGCCGGGCAGCTCGTCGTCAGCCCGCTAGCGCTTGCCCTCAGCCAGCATGCCGGGCAGCCGGAACGTCCGGAGCTGGTTGCTCCCAATCAGTTAGCCAGGCGCAGATTACGCAGCCGTACTGGTCAGGCGGCACTGATCCATGCAGTGGCGCATATAGAATTTAATGCGATTAATCTGGCCTGTGATGCGGTCAGCCGGTTTCAGGAACTGCCCGCAGATTATTATGCTGATTGGATCCGGGTGGCGGCCGAAGAAGCAAAACATTTCTCGTTATTGCAGGATCGGCTACACGCACTGGATTATACCTATGGCGATTTTCCGGCGCATAACGGCCTGTGGGCATTAGCGCAACAGACTGCAGATGATTTTGTACAACGTATGGCTCTGGTGCCACGCGTGATGGAGGCACGTGGTCTGGATGTCACACCGGGGATGATCGAACGCTTCCGCCAGATTGGCGATACTGCCACGGCTGACGTGCTGGCGGTGATATTACAGGATGAAATCGGTCACGTCGCGATCGGTACCCGCTGGTTTCAGTATGCCTGCGCCGAACGAGATCTGGAACCGGAAGCCTATTATCTGCATCTGCTTAATACCCGGTTCCGGCATCTGATACGTGGGCCACTGCATACTGCAGCCCGCCTGGAAGCTGGTTTCAGTACCTATGAAATCGATCAGCTGAACCAATTATGCACCGCAGGTGAGACGCGCGGCGACCGGACGAAAGCTGCGGCGGTGTAGTGGCGTCACGCCAAGCTGGTCCAGGGCCGTCAGGTGTTGCCGGGTGGGGTATCCCTTATGCTGCGCGAAGCCATATCCCGGATACATGGCGTCTGCTGCCACCATTTCTTGATCCCGTGCGACCTTAGCGATAATTGAGGCGGCGGCAATACAGGGTTCACTGCCGTCACCACCGACAATTGCTTGTGCCGGATAGGGTAGCGCAGGTACCCGATTACCATCCACCAGTACCTGGTCTGGTGTCAGTGATAAGGTCAGCACGGCCCGCTGCATGGCCAGTAAGGTGGCTTGCAGAATATTATGCTGGTCAATCTCAGCCACCTCCGCTCGCCCCAGACTCCAGGCCAGTGCTTGCGCCTGAATCAATTCTGCCAGGTGTTCCCGGCGTGGCGGACTGAGTGTCTTAGAGTCTGCCAGACCAGCAATCGGCTGTTCGGGATCCAGCATGACTGCGGCTGCGACCACCGGGCCGGCCAGCGGTCCGCGTCCGACTTCATCTACGCCACAAAATAACCTTGCTGACTTAACGTCTTGCATCCGGAACAGGTGTCATGGTTTGCAAAATAATAGCCTGTAGTCTGTGATGGCTACAGTGCATCCAGATAGCGTTCTGCATCCAGCGCGGCCATGCAGCCGGTGCCGGCGGAGGTGATGGCCTGACGGTAGATATGGTCCATCACGTCGCCTGCGGCAAATACGCCGGGTACAGAAGTGGCGGTGGCATTGCCCTGCAGGCCACTGTTGACCTGCAGGTAGCCATTGTGCATCGTCAGTTGTCCATCAAACAGGGCTGTGTTGGGCTTGTGGCCGATAGCGATGAACACGCCCTGAACTGCCAGGGTTTGTTGGTCATTGGTTTGTGTGTGTTGCAGTCGAACGCTGTTCACTCCCTGGGCGTCGCCGAGTATTTCGTCGACAGTGTGGTGCCATAGTAGTCGAATGTTGCCGTTGTTGGCCTTTTCAAACAGTTGATCCTGCAGGATTTTTTCTGCTCGCAGTGTATCGCGCCGGTGTACCAGAGTGACTTCCTCAGCAATGTTCGACAGGTACAAGGCTTCTTCGACAGCGGTATTGCCGCCGCCGATCACGGCGACTTTCTGGCCGCGATAAAAAAAGCCGTCGCAGGTGGCGCAGGCGGACACACCTCGACCCTTGAATGCGTCTTCTGATGGCAGGCCCAGGTATTGGGCGGAGGCCCCGGTGGCGATGATCAGGGCGTCGCAGCTGTAGTGCTGGCTGTCACCCTGTAGCTGAAACGGGCGTTGTTGCAGATCAACTGTGTGGATGTGATCCATGATGATCTCGGTGTTAAACCGTTCGGCATGTTGTTGCATCCGTACCATCAGATCGGGCCCCTGTAGTCCGTTCGGATCTCCGGGCCAGTTATCGACATCAGTAGTCGTGGTCAGTTGGCCGCCCTGTTCGAGTCCGGTGACCAGTACCGGCTTCAGGTTGGCGCGTGCGGCGTAGACTGCTGCGGTATAACCTGCCGGGCCGGATCCCAGAATCAGCAGGCGGCAGTGTTGTGTGGCTGGCATGGAGGTTTCCTCATAAAGTTAATCGGTTGTATGTGGTCAGTCGTCTGATACTGGAGCGTACAGCACGGTCTTTAAGTAGTCTTCAGTCGCTGTAAACTCCGGGTTTCTGCCTGAATGGGCAAGTGTTAGTGGCACGATCCGGGTTCTGACGCCCATCCCCCGGGATTCTACATACCCATAATCGCGCAATACTTCCATGATGATGGTATTCCGGGGAGATCGCTGCCCGGCCAGCATTTTTTGTACCGACATCGTGTTGGGTAGTGCACCCGGGCTGATCACTTCAAACCGGTCGTGGTAGATACCCACTTCAATATCGACGCTGTGAGTCCAGTCCCGGTGTGCTAATGCGTTCAGCAGGGTTTCCCGCACGGCGTCTAACGGGTAATGCCAGTTGGCCTCTCTTCTGAAGCCCTGATCAATAATGGCTGCGTCGCGGGAAATAAACGGTGTCACGGCGGTGATGAAGCGCTCTATTACGCCGCCGTCTATCAGGGTTTTGTCGCCATTGCGGATATCCCAGCGTCCTACCAGTGGGCCGTCCAGGATATCATCCAGCATGGAGCGGTATGTTTTATCTGTCCCCGCAAAGGCCAAAATGCGCAGACCGGCTTGTTGCAAATAACGGCGTGGGTGTTTGCCGAACAGCACCAAACCAGCAATGGTGCAGCAGATGTGTTCTGCTGCTTCAGTCAGGAAGCCAAGACCCAACAGGCGTGCTTGCCATTCGTCTGGCGAAGCTGGCAAGTGCGGGTCACCCAGTATGTCGCGGAGATAATTCTGTAAACGAGCCTCGTCCAGGCAGTGTCTGTCGGTACGGGGTACCGGCATAATTTCGGTATGCAGAATGCCACCGAGTGCAAACAACCGTGCCTGTTGCTCTCGTGTGGCCAGCCGCGAGGTTGAACCGACCCGGATATAGATATCCTCTCTGCCTTTGTCGCGTACGACATAGGGCTTAGAAACGCCTTGCGGAAAGCTGATGATGGCAACGGACCGTTGCGCATCTAATCTGACTTCTTCGTAAAACGGCAGCAGCATAGGGTGGATCTTGTTCTGTACCAGGTTCATCACCCATTCTTCCAGGCCGGGCCGCTGGATACCGGTGATGGTGCCATTATCTTCAACACCGATCAGTATTCTGCCACCCTGGAAGTTGGCCATAGCGACGATTTCTTTTGCCAGTTGTTCCGGGCGAATGTTGTCACGTTTGAATTCCACGCCGGAGCTTTCTCCGTTGGCGATAATTTCAAGTAGTTCAGTCTTCAGCATGGGGGTTGTTTTGCTTCAGGTGGCGGGCAGTTTGGAGGGTGCCCCGGCGATTTCGCGTACGATGCGTGGCATCAGATAGCCGGGTAATTGTGCACGTAATTCTGCCTCAATTTGTGGCAGGGTTGCGGTGTCAACTGCGAAGTGCGCAGCCCCTTGTACTGGGTCCAGAATATGCAGGTAATATGGCAGGATACCATACCCGAACAGGGCCTCGCTGAGTTGTTTCAGTGTGGCTGTCTGGTCGTTGACCCCAGCGAGTAAGACTGACTGATTTAACAGGGTGACGTCAGCCCGACGCAGGGCGCGCAGTCCCGGCAATAGGACAGGCGAGAGTTCTGCCGGATGATTTGCATGCAGTACCAGGCTGGTATGCAGGCGGCTGCGTTGCAGTCGGTTGATCAGGGTATTGGTGAGTCGGTTCGGGAGTACCAGCGGCAGTCGGCTGTGCAAGCGCAGTCGCTGAATATGGGGCACCGCCTCAATCTGGCTGATCAGTGTGTCCAGCCGTTGATCTGACAGGCAGAGTGGGTCGCCACCGCTCAGGATCACTTCGGTCAGTTCTGGCTGTGCAGTCAGTTGGGTCAGCATGGTTTGCCAGTGACGCAGTGCATTGTCGGCCTGATATGGAAAGTGACGGCGGAAGCAATACCGGCAATGAATCGCGCAGGCGCCGGTAGTGATCAGCAAGGCTCGGCCCTGGTATTTATGTAGCAGGCCAGCGCCGCCGGAGGCCTGTGTATCGCCGACCGGATCGGTGTTGTAGCCGGGTACGGCGATCAGTTCGTCTGCCAGGGGCAGCACCTGGCGCAGCAGAGGGTCATCCGGGTTGCCTGGTGGTATCAGGCTGAGGTAGTGCTCAGTGACTCGCAACGGAAATTGTGTGGCCGCCGCCTGTGCCGCAGGCAACAGATCAGGATCCAGCTGCAGGCGGGTGAGTAGTTGCTCAGGGTTGCTGATTGCCTGAGCCAGTTCCTGTTGCCAGGATGATTTCAATATGGTCGCGTCTGGCGTTATCATAGTCGGTTGAGTTTTTCATGACGCAGGCGTGTCTCCCTGCGGAACAAACATCAGATGAGTGATTTATGGCAAATTATAGTACCAGTGAATTTCGCGGCGGGCTCAAGATTATGCTGGATGGTGATCCGTGCAGCATCATCGAAAATGAGTTCGTCAAGCCGGGCAAGGGGCAGGCGTTTAACCGGGTGAAGATACGTAATCTGAAGACTGGCCGCGTTCTGGAAAAGACGTTTAAGTCGAATGAAACCCTTGCTGCGGCGGATGTGGTTGAGCGTGAGCTGGAATATCTGTATGCAGATGGTGATTTCTGGCACTTTATGGATAGTGATAACTACGAACAGTACCAGGCGGATGCAGCTGCTGTTGGTGATGCGGTGAAATGGCTCCAGGCGCAGGATCGGTGTCAGGTCACCTTATGGAATGATGCACCGATTCTGGTGGAGGTGCCGAATTTTGTGGTGTTGCAGGTCACGGAGACTGATCCGGGGCTGAAAGGGGATACTTCCGGTGGTGGTGGCAAACCGGCCACGCTGGAGACAGGTGCTGTGGTGCGGGTCCCTTTGTTTGTGCAGACCGACGAAAAAATTAAGGTTGATACGCGCACCGGTGAATATGTCAGCCGTGTTAAGGATTGACTGGCGGCCAGGTGCATCGCTGCAGACTATACAAGCGCGGGCGCAGCTGTTGCGCCGGGTACGCGATTTTTTTGCCGCACGTGATGTGTTAGAAGTCGAGACGCCGTTGTCGGGTCGGGCATTTGGCACAGACCCGGCGATTGAGCCGTTCGTTGTGCGCGAAAAATCAAGAGAAGAGACCTGGTATCTTCAGGGGTCGCCGGAGTTTTATATGAAGCGCCTGCTGGCTGCTGGCAGTGGGCCGATTTATCAGATCAGCAAGGCGTTTCGGCAGGGTGAGATCGGGCGGCGGCATAATCCGGAGTTTACCTTGCTGGAGTGGTATCGTCCGGGTTTCAGTGCGTCTGATCTGATGGCTGAAGTGGCTGCACTGATGCAGGATCTGCTGGGCACGACACCAGTGGTACAGTCGTGTGCTTATGCTGAGTGGTTTACGCACATTTTGCAGCTGGATATCTTTGCAGCAGATGTTGCTGCCTTACGCGCTTGTGCGGCGGCGCAACAGATCCCGGATGCGGCTGATCTGGGCCTGGAACGGGATGCGTGGCTGGATTTGCTCTGGGTCGAATGTATTGAGCCACAGTTGCCGCCAGATCAGTTGACCTTTGTAACTGATTATCCGGCCAGCCAGGCTGCCCTGGCTGAGTTGAACCCGCAGGATCCGCGCACAGCGGCTCGGTTTGAGTTGTATTATGGTGGCCTGGAGCTGGCGAATGGCTTTCAGGAGTTGACGAATGTGGCAGAACAGACGGCACGGTTTCATGCGGATAATGCGCAGCGTGAGCGGGCTGGTCAGGCGATGTTGCCGCTGGATAGCCGCTTTATCGCCGCATTGCAGCATGGTCTGCCGAGGTGTGCTGGTGTTGCGGTGGGGCTGGACCGGGTACTCATGGCGCAGCTTGGGTTGTCCAGCTTAGACCAGGTACTGACTTTTTCTGCAGAACGGGCTTAGCATCTATGTCGTATGAATTACATCCGGATATGGGTTTACCAGTACCGGGCATTCGTCTGGCGAGTATAGCAGCAGGAATGCGTTACACCGGGCGGGATGATTTGTGTTTGCTGGAGCTGACAACCACTGGTCAGGTGGCCGCAGTGTTTACGCAGAATCGTTTTTGTGCGGCGCCAGTGGTTGTGGCCAGGCAACATCTGGCGTTGGGATCGGTGCGTTATCTGCTGATCAATGCGGGTAATGCAAATGCTGGTACGGGTGCGGCAGGTGAACAAGCGGCTCGCGACAGTTGTGCGTTGGTTGCTGAACAGGTGGGGTGTGCGCCGGAGGCAGTGTTGCCGTTTTCCACCGGCGTGATTGGTGAAGATTTGTCATTGGCGCCGATACAGGCAGCCCTGCCTGGTCTGTTCGCTGAGTTGGCAGCGGATGCCTGGGCATCCGCTGCTGCCAGTATCATGACGACGGATACGCGGCCCAAATTATGCAGTTGTACCCTGACGCTGGCGGGCCAGACGGTGACAGTGACCGGTATGGCGAAAGGTTCTGGCATGATCCACCCGAATATGGCGACCATGCTGGCATTCATCGCGACAGACGCACAGATTGCCGGGCCAGTGTTGCAGCAGATGTTGCACACGGCGACGGCACGGTCGTTTAATGCGATCAGTGTGGATGGAGACACCTCGACCAATGATGCGTGTGTGCTGCTGGCCAGTGGTGCCAGCGGTGTGGAGATTCAGCCAGGTACACCGGCAGCGACACAATTGCAGGCGGCAATCTACGCAGTCAGTCGGCACCTGGCGCAAGCGATTGTGCAGGATGGGGAAGGGGCGACCAAATGTGTCACGATCCGGGTGGAGCAGGCTGCAACGGAGCAGGAAGCGCGACTGGTCGCGGAGACGATTGCGGGCTCGCCGTTGGTAAAGACCGCCTTGTTTGCGTCTGACCCGAACTGGGGTCGCATCTTAGCTGCAGTGGGTCGGGCACCGATCCCACGGCTGGATATTCAGGCTCTGCGTATCTGGTTGAATGAAGTGTGTATCGTCAGTGGTGGGGGACGGGATCCGAACTATACCGAGGCAGCCGGGCAGCAAGTGCTGTGCCAGGATGAATTCACCATCCGGGTTGCCCTGCAACAAGGAGAGGCAGCAACAGAATTGCTGACCTGCGATTTATCATATGATTATGTGCGCATCAACGCAGACTATCGTTCTTAGTGGCTTGTTACTGAGCAGTATAGTTATTGCTGCACCGGGTGGAGGTCTGATTGCGGATCAGACCGCAGGTACCCGGATAACAGCACAGAACCAGACCTATGCCATCACCGGAGGTGTGCTGCAGGGTGGCAACCTGTTACACAGCTTTCGTGAATTTAACCTCGAAAGCGGGGAGGTTGCTGATTTCCAGGCGTTACCTCAAACGCAACAAATCATCAGCCGGGTCACCGGAAGCAACAACAGTTGGCTCAATGGTACTGTCCGGGTGAGTGGTGGCAGCCAGGCTGACCTGTATCTGCTGAATCCGAATGGTGTGTTGTTCGGCCAGGATGCCAGCCTGGATGTGCCGGGTGGCTTGTATGCCAGCACAGCCGATTATGTGCTGCTGGCGGATGGGCAGCGGTTGTATGCCGATCCGGAGCAGGGGCTTAATCTGACGGTTGCGGCACCAGAAGCGTTCGGTTTTCTGGATGATCGTGTGGGGGAAATCCGGGTTGAGGGTAGCAGACTGTCTGTGACAGAGGGCGAAACCATCAGCCTGGTCGGGGGTGGTATACAGTTGACTGGTAGTAACACAAATTCCGCGTTACTGCAGGTGCTGGCGGGTCAGATCAATCTGACGGCAGTGGCTTCTGCCGGAGAAGCTGCCAGGGATGGTGCTGTGATCACGAACCCGGTCCAGGCGGATATCAATATGCAGCACGGTTGGCTGAATACGGACAATCAGACAGAAAGTACCACCACAGGCTATATCAGGCTACGTGGCAACCAGATCACCATCGGTGCCAGTGAATTATGGGCGAGTAATTTTAGTGCCTATAATCCGGAGCCTGGTGACTCGGTAATCCTGGAGGCGGATCAACAAGTCATACTGGATCAGAGTCGGATTGATCTGGATGCCTACCGGGCAGGTAACGGTGGCACACTGGCTATCCGGGCGCCGGAGATTAAGCTGAGCAGAAAATCAGGGATACTATCTGACACCCATGGCTCTGGGCAGGGTGGTGTGGTGATCCTGGTGGCTGATCAACAGGTGGTGCTGGAGCAGCAGTCCGGAATCTCACTTGCTACAAAAAGTCAGGCCCTTGATGCAGGTAATAGCGGTATTCTGCATATTTCGGCGTCAGAGATTCAGTTGACCCAAGGGTCCACCATAGACTCAGGTGTGTATGGCGTTGGGCAAGGTGGTAAGGTCTGGCTGCAGGCAGGTCAGCGGGTGTTACTGGATGGCCGGTCTGGTATTTCGTCGGCAACACTCAGTACAGGTGGTGCGAATCAAGGTCAGGGTGGTGATCTTATTATCACGGCGCCGATCATTGAATTAACCAACACTGGCGTAATCTATGCTCAGACCTTCGGTACCGGGCCCGGTGGCTTAGTGTCGCTCAATGCGACGGAAGACATCCGCCTCAGTGGCCAGGGAACCATTATCAGCAGTGCGGCACATGGCTCAGGACATGCTAGTGGGATACAGGTGCAAGCCAGAAACCTGCAGCTGACTGATGGCGCCAGCATTCAGTCAACCGGTGGTTTTGTGTTTAATCCACCCAGTTGGGTCGATACCGAAGGGTTACCGGTTGGAGTGCCGCGTACTGGTGCAGCGGGTCGGATTTGGCTTGACCTCACTGGTGTACTGCATTTGAGTGGTCGCAGTGAAATTAACACCTCTGCCGCAGGCAGTGGGTCTGCCGGGGATATCCTGATCGGTACCCGGCAGCGTCCGACAAAGATACGTCTGCTGGATGCCTCACGCATCATTTCAAAGAGTGAATCGCAGTCTGAAGCTGCGGGTAAGGCTGGTCAGTTGAATATTCTGGCGCAGGATACGATTGCGCTACATGGAGGCAGTTCCTTCAGTACGGCATCGCAGAATGCCGGTGGTGATGGTCGGGGGGGTGATATTCATGTAGACCCGGTCTTTATTTTATTAGAAAATAGCCGGATTCAGGCGAATGCCCACGGTGGGCCGGGCGGAAATATCACCCTGGTCGCGGAACATCTGTTGTTATCCGGCCCGTCAGTCATCGAGGCCTCTTCGGCACAATCTGTACCCGGTGAGGTGGATGTACAGGCGCATGTCGTGGATGGTGGCAGCCTGCAGATTGTCACCGGTCTTGAACTACTGGACACTGCTCAATGGTTGCCAGTACCTTGTCATGAACAACAGAATCGGATCGGCCATTTGATTATGGCGGGATACGATGCTCATCCCACCGCAGTGAGTGACCTGTTGTCGGCGGTCTCGGTGCGTGCTATGACATCGGTAGCCGATAGAAAAAACCGCACAAAAAAAGGCCTGCAGTAAAACTACTGCAGGCCTTTTATGTGTCTGGCTCCCCCGGTTGGATTCGAACCAACGACCAACGGATTAACAGTCCGCT
>JAHDCB010000201.1 GCA_020630035.1 Gammaproteobacteria bacterium | reverse complement strand
CGGCCATGGATGGCCGCAGCCGAGCCCCCAGGACGGGTATTCTGGCGACCCTCGGGGAGGCCCCTGACGGCTAACGCCGAAACAAATTTTATGTGCCCCAGCTATTACGCCACATCAATTTGAATCACACCCGTGTATGCTGGTATGAGTTGTGTCTGTGTTTTAATCGGTGTACAGTCGGGGCACACAAGTAGTATGGTCTTGTCGCGTAAGTGCGATGTCCTGTCATTTCAGGGGTGTCCCTGGGGTTTTTTATTTTTCGGGAGTTTATGATGAAAAAACGATGGATAGCCGGATTAACAGCGCTAGTACTGGCCTTGCCGACATATGCGGCTGAGTTTGTGACCATTGGCACAGGTGGGGTTGCAGGAGTTTATTATCCGACAGGCGGTGCGATCTGCCGCATGGTCAATAAGGATCGCAAATCACATGGTATTCGCTGTTCGGTTGAAAGCACCGGCGGATCTGTATATAACCTGAATGCGATTCGTGAAGGTGAGCTGGATATGGGCGTGGTGCAGTCAGATTGGCAACATCATGCCTATCATGGCACAGACCGTTTCCAGAGCCGGGGCAATCAGGGTCTGCGGGCGGTATTTTCGGTACACCCGGAGCCATTTACAGTGTTGGCGCGGCGTGATTCGGGTATTAAAAGGTTTGAAGATCTGAAGGGTAAGCGGGTTAATGTCGGCAACCCGGGTTCTGGTCAGCGTGGCAATATGGAGATGCTGATGCGGTTACACGGTTGGGACTATACTGTTTTTAAGCTGGCGAGTGAACTCAAGTCTTCCGAACAGGCGCAGGCCTTGTGTGATAACAAGGTTGATGCGATTGTATTCACGGTTGGTCACCCGAATGGTTCGATTAAGGAAGCTACCACGGCGTGTGATGCGGTGTTAGTTCCTGTTACCGGGCCGATGATTGATAAGCTGGTGGAGCAGCATGATTATTATCGTACCGCAACGATTCCCGGTGGGATGTATCAGGGTAATCCGGATGATGTCCAGACCTTCGGCGTGGGTGCAACGTTCGTCAGTTCAACGAATACTTCGCCCGATACGATCTACGTTGTTGTGAAGTCGGTGTTTGAAAATATGAAGTATTTTCGCCGTCTCCATCCGGCATTTGCGCACCTGAAGGAAGAGCAGATGGTGTCTGATGGTTTATCGGCACCGCTGCATGCGGGTGCTTTGCGTTATTACAAGGAGGTCGGACTGCGCTGAGTCAGCGGTCTGTGAGTGTTCTCGAACCCGTTTGCTGGCACAGTAAGCGGGTTTTTTTATGGACACATGTGCGTGTTGTGCTGACATAGTTTGCCTGCTGCAGAGGCAACAGGCGTTTTATGCAAAGGGCGCTGCTTTTAATGCAGCTTGTGTCCGGTTGGTGACCCCCAGATAGTCAAAGATTCTGATCATATGGTTTTTGACGGTGCCCTCGGCGAGATAGGTCGCCCGGCTGATTTCTTTATTCGACATGCCGTGTGCGACATAATGCAGTATCTGGCGTTGTTGCGCATTGAGTGGCTGGATTTTTCTGGGCCTGGGTTGATTCAGGCGCTGTCGTGCCCGTTGTCGTAATGTCTGGTTGATGTCCTGGTGTAATGCTGCCCAGTCTGGTTTGGTGCTGTTGGTGACGTACTCCAGGCCAGCACTATAGGCGTAGCTGCCCAGTTCATCATTGGTGGTGATTGCTACCAGTACCGCTTGGGATAGCCAGCGTCGGAGCGGCTGCAGTAAGTGGCATTCGTGTATGTCACTTAAGGTGATGATGCCCCAGGTATAAGGCTGGGTCGCCTGGATCAGCTGACGTATTTCTGCCGGTTCTCTGGAGGTGTACTGGATACGGTTTTCGCCTTTACGCAGATGTTCCAGCCAGCCAGCCGGCACCATCTGATGATCATCAATAATCAGGATTTGTTGTGTTGTGGTTTGTTGCATGTGGTTAAGCCTCACGTGTTCCGTTTTTTCGAGATCCCATCACCTGTCTGGCCAGGATGTGAGTGAGGCTAAAATTTAAGCATAGTTTTTAACTATCTGCAAATTTCTTCATGACATATATTGTGTCTGGTCTTTTTATTGTGAAAATCGGTCAAAAAAACCGCCAACAATTCAGGGGTCATAGTATGGCGCGCCCAAGAGGATTCGAACCTCTGACCTTTGGCTTCGGAGGCCAACAC
>JAHDCB010000200.1 GCA_020630035.1 Gammaproteobacteria bacterium | reverse complement strand
ATTAAAGGTGCCCTCATCTTCACTTGTAAATCTTTTCAAAATACAAGGATTAACACCACCAACTCGCTGAAAAGCGAAATCTGCATCATTAATATCTTCTAACACCTTATGGTCATAGGAAAACAGATGCAAAACTCGGTCTTTAAGCTTTTTTGCGCCACTTGTTAACTGCTTTTTTGCTAATTGTGAAATAACTTCTGTCACCCACCATCGCGCGGGATACCAATCAACTTTTGCGATAGGGTTTAAAAAACGATCTAAAAGACTAAGGAGTGAACCTTTTTTTGAATTAGTTTTTTGTAGCCCAATTCCTGTCAGCTTCAACCCGTTTTTTGTCGGGTTGCCACTGGGGTAATCCCACTGAATAGGCTTTCCTGCAACATCGTACTCATACTCATGAGTCGTACCCATTCGTGCCTTAGGGTCTTGACTATTTTTGTTTGGCAAAGTCGGTTTCATGCAATAACCTCAGTTTATTAAGTGGTGTTTATAAGAATCATTAGCTGAAAACATAACAGTCTGACTTGTTTTTATTTCATCGCTTGATTATCAAGTGGTAAAATACAAAGGCCATGCTGCCAATATAGTTATCCTTATATGAAAAAAGTAGCAGCCAAAGTAAACTATATCTTCTGGCACTGTAGCACAATATGCCAACCGTAGACAATACACTCTTCCCCAAAAATATCACCGGGCGATAATACTTGTTCGACTTCGCTCTCTTTACACCCACCCAATGGATCGCCATCCTGGCGATCTTCCTCTGGTCCGGTTTTATCCGTACCGGCATCGGCTTCGGCGGTGCTGCATTCAGCCTGCCGTTGCTACTGCTGGTATCTGACCAGCCGCTATTCTTCCTGCCAATCATCGCACTGCACCTGTTCGTTGCCTCTGCGATCACCATCACCGGACGTCTGCAACAGATCGACTGGGGCTTTATCCGACACGCCATGGCCTGGCTGACCCTGCCGAAGATCCTCGGCGTGATCGGCCTGCTCAGCCTGCCCAACACCTGGCTGGTCAACTTCGTGTTCGTCATTGCCCTGCTGTATGCGATCAACTGGATACTCCAACGCGACATACGCTACCGCTCACCCTGGATTGACCGTGCCCTGCTGGTACTCGGTGGTTACGTCAGTGGCGCCTCCCTGGTGGGTTCGCCGTTGATCGCTGCAGTCGCCATCCAGCGCGTTGCCTTGGCACACTACCGCAACACCCTGTTCATCCTGTGGTTTGTCCTGGTCAGTATCAAACTGATCGCGTTTGCGATCGCTGGAGTTGACTTGCAATGGGCCTGGGCTGCCTTGCTGTTGATACCCGCAGGCATTGGCCATGTGCTTGGCCTGCGAGCACACCACTTCCTGCTGCACCAGGATAGCGGCACCATCCAACGCATACTGGGCAGCGTATTGTTGCTGGTCGCGGTGATCGGTCTTTACAGCACGAACTGACCGGCACCTCCCTCTGAATGCCTTACTGCCATCACAGTCTTACAAATTGAAAGTTTTACCTTCAATCTGTAAGATTGCGGGCATGATCCCTCGCCATATTTATCCCACCGCCCGGCAACTCGCACGCGGCTTTCCGGTTCTCGCCATCACTGGACCGCGACAGTCCGGCAAAACGACCCTGGCGCGAACACTCTATCCAGACCGACCCTACATCACCCTGGAAGATTCTGAGCAGCGCCTGTTTGCGCAGGAAGACCCGAAAGGCTTCCTGGCGCGTTTTCCGGCGGGCGCGATCCTGGACGAAGTACAGCATGTCCCGGACCTGTTCTCCTACCTGCAGGGGCTGGTCGATCAGCGTCAGATTATGGGCGACTTCATCCTGACTGGCTCACAACAATTCGGCCTGATCTCGCAGATCACCCAGTCACTGGCCGGGCGGGTCGGTCTGATCCAGTTGTTGCCGTTTTCCATCGCTGAACTGCGTACAGCCGACCGGCTGCCAGCCACACTGGACGCGTGTTTGTGCCAAGGCGGCTATCCGCCATTGTATGACCGTGCACTGACCCCAACCCAATGGCTACCGAACTATATCAGCACCTACCTGGAGCGTGATGTGCGGCAGCAACTGGCGATCCGCAACCTGAACCAGTTCCAGCGTTTCCTGAAGTTGTGCGCTGCACGTACCGGGCAACTGTTGAACCAGTCATCGCTGGCGGTCGAATGTGGCAT
>JAHDCB010000199.1 GCA_020630035.1 Gammaproteobacteria bacterium | reverse complement strand
CACTTTTGCAGCATAGTGTGACACAACCTGATTTATGGCTGGTAACACGTGATACACAGTCAGTCTTGCCGAGTGATAGTGTCAGAGGTATTGCGCAGGCGGCATTATGGGGATTGGGCCGGACTTTAATACTGGAGCATCCGGATAGTTACTGTCAATGCATTGACCTGGCTGGTGATCTGCCTGTGACAGAACAGGCATCTGCGCTCTCAGCAGTACTGACCAGTCGTAGCCCGGTACTGGTGGACCAATTGTATACGTCGCAAAAAGACCAGGTTGCCTTACGGGATCATATACCTTACGTGGCTCGTTTAGCCCGGTATACCCCGTCTGAACAGACTGCAGGTGTACTCACCACCGTGCATGCAGATGCGACTTATCTGATTACAGGTGGTCTGGGCGGTCTGGGGTTACAGATTTCACGCTGGCTGGTGGATCAGGGGGCTCGTCATCTTTTGTTACTGAGTCGTCGTCCGCCAACTCCTTCTGTCCGGATGTGTCTTGATGACATACAAGAGACGGGTGCTGTCATTACGCTGATACAGGCTGATGTCAGTCGAGAAAAAGACCTTATTCGGGCACTGGCCTCTGTGCCAGCTGATCAGCCTTTACGTGGTGTCATTCATTCAGCTGGTGTGCTGGATGATGGTATCTTATCCCACCAGAGTTGGGGGAAATTTTCCAGGGTTCTGGTACCGAAGGTATCAGGTGCCTGGAATCTGCATACCTTAACTAAAGATTTGCCACTCGATTTTTTTGTCTTATTTTCTTCCGCTACAGGTTTATTGGGTAACCCGGGGCAATCGAATCATGCAGCTGCAAATACCTTCTTAGATACACTGGCGTATTATCGACAGGCAAATCAGTTACCGGCATTGAGTATCGGATGGGGGCCATGGTCTGAGATTGGTGCTGCCGCAGCACTGGTGCAACGGGAAGGCTCGCGGATGGCTGAGCAAGGCAAAGGTGATATTGACCCTGTAGGAGGTATTCAGAGTTTTGCGTATTTATTACAGTGTAGTCTGGCTGCTCATGATGTAAAAACTCCTTATATGAGCGTGATGCCAATTAATGACTGGGAAAAGTTCTTAACGACGGAATGGGGAAAACAGCCTTTTTTTGATGAATTAAGACAGTGTTACCAGATGCAACCTGTTGCACTGGATGCTATGCCATTACTGGATTTTCGTCAACAATTCGATCAGACAGAACCTGGTCATCAGGCATCTTTACTCGAGCAGCATGTCCAGATTCTCGTGGCAAAAATTCTTGCATTTGATCAGCAGAAAAAAGATAACAACATCACATTGAACACTGAGCTTATGGCGCTGGGTATGGACTCTCTGATGGCATTGGAGCTGCGTCGTCAGTTAGAAAAGGACTTGCAGGTTTCGCTGCGTTCCACACTGGTCTTTGAATATCCGACAATCGGCTTACTGGTCACCTACCTGATGCAAAAAATATCTGCACAATCTATTAATACAAAGGAAAATGAGATTGGTTTTTCACAAAACAGGTCACAAACTGAAGCAATCGAAGAAAGCACATTAGATGACCTTTCATCAGAGGAATTGGAGCTTATTTTAGAACAGGAATTAGACTTAAATACCTGATATTTTTATAGGTTAAATCATAGATTTTCCAGATTTACACAGGCAAAATTCAATGAGCACAAATTCAGCAAAGCAACAGGATTTATTAAAAAAGGCAGCCCTCAGGGTCAGGCAGATGAAAACTCAACTTGAGGCAGCAGAAAATAAACAGAGTGAACCGTTAGCTGTGATTGGTATGGCCTGCCGTTATCCGGGTGCAGATACGCCTGAATCATTCTGGGAACTGTTGCGTGACGGTGTTGACAAGATAGAAGAGATTCCACCAAGTCGCTGGGATGTTGAAAAATATTATAACCCGACTCCAGGTATGCCCGGCAAGATGTATATGCGACAGGGTGCCTTCTTAAATCAGATTGACCAGTTTGATCCTCAATTCTTCAATATCCCGCCGCGGGAGGCGAGGAGTATGGATCCGCAACATCGTTTGTTGCTGGAGGTCAGTTGGGAAGCACTTGAACGGGCTGCGATTGTTCCCGCACAACTTCACAGCAGCCGTACAGGTGTCTTTGTGGCGATGATGCATGCTGGCGAATATGCGCAATTGTTGTCTCTTAGTCCTGATCAGGATATGTATGCAGCGACCGGGAGTG
>JAHDCB010000026.1 GCA_020630035.1 Gammaproteobacteria bacterium | reverse complement strand
TGGTAGCTGCCATCGCATCAGATGCAGTGTCTTTGGCTGCATCAACAGCATCGCCTGCAGCGTCGGTGGTAGCTGCCATCGCATCAGATGCAGTGTCTTTGGCTGCATCAACAGCATCGCCTGCAGCGTCGGTGGTAGCTGCCATCGCATCAGATGCAGTGTCTTTGGCTGCATCAACAGCATCGCCAGCAGCGTCAGTGGTAGCTTCCACTGCATCGGATGCTGCGTCTGTAGTGGCATCTGCAGCATCCGCAGCAGCTTCGGTGGTCGCAGCTGCGGCATCTGAAGCTGCTTCAGTGGTTGCGGCCGCTGTGTCAGCTGCAGCATCCTTTGTTGCTTGTGCTGCCTGCTCAGCTTCCTGTTTGGCTACATCTGCTTCATGGATGTTTTTAAATCCAAACCATGCGGCGATCGCAATAAGCAATGGAATTAACCACTTCCAGAATCCACCGCGTCGTTTTTCTTCTACCGGGCCGGAACCTGCGCTATCTGCAGATCGACCGGCACCGCTGATTGCATCTTTGGCAGCGTCACCCGCGCGACTGGCGGTAGCGGAAGCAGATTGAGCAACGTTACCGGCAGCATCACGTCCACTGGTGACCGCTCCGCCAACCGTGTTGCCAGCAGCGTCTACTCCTCGTTGAGCTGCGCGACCAACGCTCCCTGCAGCATTGCGTGCCGCATCGGTGGCGTCTGCTGCAGCACTACCAACTGCCCCGGCAGCACCACTGACAGCACCCTTTGCCGCGTCTGCAGCGCCTTCGGCTGCATTGCCGACACCACGTCCAACGGCCCCGGCGGCATTACCGGCGGCATTGGCAGCACTGCCTGCCGCACCGGCTACACCACTGACAGCTCCCTTTGCAGCATCTACAGCGCCTTCGGCTGCATTGCCGACACCACGTCCAACGGCCCCGGCAGCATTACCGGCGGCATTGGCAGCACTGCCTGCCGCGCCGGCTGCACCACTGACAGCCCCCTTTGCGGCATCTACAGCGCCTTCAGCTGCATTGCCCACAGTGCGTCCGGCAGCACCTGCTGCATTGGCTGCTGCACTGCCGGCGCTACTGACCGCACCGGCTGCGCCACCAACCGCACTGCGTGCAGTATCGACAGCACTATCAGCTGCATTGCCGACCCCGCGTCCGACGGCACCGGCTGCACCACTGACCGCGCCTGCGGCACCGCTTGCCGCATCGCGTGCTGAATCTGCGGCACTTCCGGCTGCGCTGCCTACTGAGCCCACTGCACGTGAGCCTGCAGCGGCGGCCGCTGCTGCAACACCGGCTGCACCGGCGGCAACCTTACCGCCACTGAAACCACCACCGCCGGAGCTGCTGTCGCCCATGCCGGCTGCTTCAAGGTGCGTGATAAGACCCTGCGGAAGCGCAGAGGATATGTTGCTGGCCTGACCCTTCAACATACTGGCCAGACCGGTAGCGTTAAGTCCGTCTGTTTTGGACTGCTTTTTCAGGATGCCCATCACCAGTGGTGCGAGCATGCCAAGCAGTGAGCCTGCAGAGCCTTTACCAAGTCCGGTAAAACCTGCCAGACCTGCGATCATGCCGGTAACCCCTTTGTTACCCATTAATGACCCGAGGCCCTTGGTGCCTGATTCGATCAGAGATGAAGACTGATTGTTGCCAATCATTGAGGCAATGTTGTCGAGCATGCCGTCGTCTTGTTTGTCGACCAGGCTGAACAATGTATCTGCGCCGGCGGGTTCCTGCGCGGCCTCGCCAATGCCCGCCAGTAGCGCAGGCACTGCGCCGTCGATGGCGGAACGGGTTTTATCCGGGCTTTCGCCGAGCAGGCCACCGATTTGCCCTACGAGCTGATCACTAATCTGGCCCTTGACGGCATCCATAATGTTGAATGACATGCCTTACTCCTGTGTTAAATGCATTCTTGAGAGAGGTTGCAATCGCACGAGCGCAAACTCCGTACGTTGTTCGAGTGTTTAGTGGAATTCGGGGGCGACGGATATTTCAGGGTGTGTAATACAGCCGTTACCGCGCCTTCCACAAGACGACCAAATGGTAACAGATAACACGGCATCAGGCGTTTTGGTGAACTGTAAAATAAGGATGCAACTGGTCGAAATACGCCGTTAAATCAGTAGTTTCACGGTGTAGAGCAGGGCGGGTGACGCTGTCACCTGAATCTGAGCCGGAAGGACTTCCGGCGGGCAGGTAGAAACCGCTCGAGGCTTAGCCTGAGAGTCTGAGCTTGTGCTCTCGAGAGATTGCCCCGGCAAATTGAAAAGCGTCCAGGGGGCGGGCGTAGTAGTAGCCCTGGCCGTAGTTACAGCCGGCCGATTTCAGCAGTTTGTGCTGCTCTGCGTTGTCGATTCCTTCGGCCACGACATTGAGACCGAGCGCCTGTGCGATGTTAATCGCACTGTCGACGATAGCCGCATCACGGCTGTCGTTGTTCATCTCGCGCACGAATGCCTGATCAATTTTGATGGTCGAGGCCGGCATGCTTTTCAAATACTGCAATGAAGAATATCCGGTACCGAAATCATCGAGCGAGACACCAAAGCCCAGGTTGCGCAGCAAAGCCAGTTGCTTGCGCCCGGCTTCCAGGTGTTTGATCGCAACCGTTTCGGTGAGCTCAAGGCTGATATCTCTGGGAGAGATATCATGGGTTTCTGCCAGTGCAACAATTTTTTCGGCAAACTCACTGGCTTCCAGTTGAATCGCAGACACGTTAATTGAAACAAACAATCCGGAACAGTCCAGTTCATTGTGCCAACTGGCCAGTTGCCGGAAGCTGGTTTCAAGTACCCATTCACCAACCGCGTGTATGTCTCCGTACATTTCGAGAATCGGCATCAGCTCACTGGTGTCGAGATCCATGGGCGAATCCGCGACCCAGCGCAGCAGACACTCGCATCCGACAATGCTGCGATCACTGATCGCAACTATGGGCTGATAAGCCAGTTGGAACAGTTCATCGAAGTTGCGCTCGCGCAGCTGATTGATAATCTGACGCTGACGCGAAAGAGCAACCTGCGCGTGCTCTGAAAACAGAAAAATAGAACCACGCTGATTATGCTTTGCCTGCAACAGAGCCTGTTCACTGAGTTTAAAAAGCTCGGCGAGGTCAAGTGTGGCAACCTCCTGTACTGCTGCACCGACAGAGCAGGTGACATTAATGTCAGCGTCGTTAAATAGGATAGGTTCAGCAATGATGTTCTGGATGCGGTGAATAATGCCCTCGGCAGTTTTCGGGGCAATCAGATTACACAAGACAATGGCAAAGTGATTGGCATTCAACCGGCCCACCAAGTCTTCGTCGCGCAATTCGCTGTCGATACGCTGCGCTACTTCTTTTAAAACGGCATCACCGGCAAAGTAGCCGAAGGCGTCATTGATACGTTGAAAGTAGTCAATGTCGAGGATAGCCAGCGCGATAAACTCACCATCGGCATGTGGCTGCTTCTGGAAATCAGATAGAAAAGTAGTGATCGCTTTGCGATTAGCGGTGCCGGTGAGCTGATCAACAGATACCAGGTTGTTCAACTGGAGTTGTTTTTCGCTTAGTTTCCCCTCGGCTTTCTGCAATTGGTGTTGCAGTGACCGATTGGATCTTTTTAGTTTGATCGCAATAAAAAACAAGATAAGCGCTGCGATCACACTTGCCGACAATGCCAGTGGATAGGTACTGGTCGAATTAGCCAGTGAACTGCTGCCGGCATCATTAACAGATGCAAGAGTGGTCTGTGCCGAGGCGGTGTTGCTATACCCTGCAAGTAGATAGACAGGGACTAATGCGAACGCATGCAGCAATGATGTCATTGGCTTAAAGTCGTTCACTGTAGTTGTTCAGTGCGTGAACGTCGGCGGTTATTGTACGATTCATTGTTGCTCATGATCCTGCAATAACCGCTCGCGCCAGATATCTGCTTTTTGCATTTTGTTCAGTGTTGCCATTGCCGGGCTTGTTGATGGCAGTGACACCAGTGAAATCGTTTCTGCAATACCCAGATCCGGCAATGCATTTTTGCGAAAAAGTTGCTCGGCAGCCCGACCGTTAAATGCGATCTTATTTATTCGTGGATGACGTATCAAGAAATCCGCAAAATTGTTACAAACGGCAGTTTGCCGGTCGATGTCAGCATCCAGACTGCCCGGCCTTTTGCATTGTGCAAGCACGTCCCACAACGCCACACCTGCCTGCTGCAAAAGCGCTAGTTTTTCGTCGTAACTCTCCGGTGCAGGGCGTGTGCCAAACAGCGCCTGCATGATGTACCAGAAAGCGTTTCTGGGGTGTGCGTAATACTCCTGTGCCTGCAAAGATACCGCACCGGGCATCGAGCCGAGAATAAGCAGCGTCGAGTTGCTGAAGGCTACCGGTGCAAATGCGGTGAGGGTAGGGCCGTGCGAATCGGCTTTTGCCTTCATTCAGGATCCGGTGGCTTGTTCACTCAGGCGTTTGAAATAGTCGGCTGTACGCTTACCGAAACCGGAGGCCGGTTTGCTGTCCCTGGCACTGCGGATTCCACTGATCCCCTGGCTCTCGCGATAAACCTGTAATTCCAGTTGTTCGATCTGGCGAAGTAACAATCGAACCTCCGCGTCGATACGACGATCGTTTTCCGGGCTGTCGGCGGTCTGGCGCATCTGCTCTGCCAGCGCCTGCATTTCGTTGAGGGTGTTTTCAGAGAGCCCTTCCACGTCGGCGTTGGCCAGCTGTTCCAGCTGGGTGGTGGCTTCTGTAACCAGCTGTTGCTGCCCGCCATTGACGATAGTAGCCTCGCTGCGCGTACCGCGAGTCTGTCCCCACGAGTTCGGCTGACCATTATTACCGGCGCCCTGCTGCCCGCCGCTGGCAGTTTGATTTTCGCCGCCCTGCATCCCGCCCTGTTGTCCGCCGCCCTGACCCTGCTGGCCACTTTGTCCCTGCTGTCCCTGCTGTCCCTGCTGTCCCTGCTGTCCCTGCTGCCCGTCCCGTCCCTGCTGACCTTGCTGCCCCTGTTGTCCGTTTCGGGCTTGTTGACCCTGGCCATTTTGTCCCTGATTGTCCTGCCCGGGCTGTTCGCCCTGACCATTGCCGTTTTGAGTCAGTTGCTGCAGGTCTGTCTGCGTATCACCCGCACCGGCTGAGCCGTCAAGCGCCTGGTTCAATGCCTGTCGCATCTGCTGCAATGATCTGGCAGCATCGGCCGCAGTTAATCGTTCTTCCTGTGTCGTTTGTGCTTCAGCCAAAGCCGTGTCCCGGGCTTCGTTGAGGTCTTGCTGGAGATTGCGAAGTGCTTCGGTAATCTGGCGTTCACGCAGCGCTGCCTGCGGCGCGAGGCCCTGTTCTATCATGTCACCGGCGATCCCCATTCGTTCGGAGGCTTTGGTGTCATCGAGTTGCTCCAGCGCCTGTTGCAGCCTGTCGCTGGTTTGCGGTGCATCTTCGGCAAAGCGTGTTGCAGCATCGGCGAGCTGTTGCTTCACCGCTTCGAGTTCACGTTGCATCTGCCTTTTTTGTTCTGCCAGGCGTTGCTGCTGCTCCTGTGTCAGCCCGCTGGTGAATTCGTTTCGGTTGCGCGCTTCGATCGAACGTTCGAGTGCGTCCCGCAATTGCTGCTCGGTATCGCGCTGCTGTTGAGTCAGATCACGTACGCTGTCTGCGGCATCAGCCAACTGATCCTGCAAACGCTGCTGTCTGGCCTGCTGCATCTGCTGCAGCGATTCCTGTAAACGGCGGCTGGCAGATTCCATTGCCTGTTGTGACTGCTCTCCCGACTGATTTGCGTCGGCGTTTTGCAGATCACGGATAGCCTGCTCGAGATTCTGCATCGCCTGCTGTTGACTGCTTTGCTGTGAATTCTCAGCACTTTGTTCGTTGCTGTCGGATTGTTGTGACTGGGCGTCTGCCTGCGACTGACCGTCTGATGACTGACCCTGCGATGACTGTCCCTGGGACGATTGACTCTGAGAAGATTGACTCTGGGACGACTGATTTTGAGCTGATTGATTCTGTTCGCTGCTCTGCTGAGAGGCATTGCGTTGCAGCTGTTCCAGTTCGCGCTGGAGTTGTTCCAGTTCGCGACGCAGTTTTTCCTGTTCCCATTTTTCAGCCATCGACAGCTCTTTGTTTTTGGCTGCTTCTGCCAGCTGCTGTTGTCGCCTGGCCAGATCTTTCAGTTTCTGCAGTGCATCGTCTTCAGGTTGGTTGCCACTGCGTCTTTGTTGTATCTGATCGGGGGTTTCGTACTGGTTTTTAGCCAGATCCATTTCTAGTTCGTAGATCTCGGCCATATCGCGTCCGGCACTGTTGCCTTCGCCATTGCTTTGGTTTTGATTGATGGTGATGTCGTTGAATAACAGCTCACCACGCCGCAGAAACTGCAATGCACGTTGCTGGTGCCTGACAGCTTCCTGCAGTGATTGTGTACCGAGTTCGTCAGCGGAAGGTCGCATGGCTTCAGCAGCCTTTTGCATGTATTCAACGAACTGCGCAATTTTGGGGTCGTTGTCGAGCAGCTGTCTTGCTTCGGCGCGCTCGGCCAGCTTTTGCGCCTGGTCGGCAAGTTTGGTCTGCAGGTCGGCAAGCAATGCGGCGTTTTCATTTAGCATCGTCTGCTGCGGCGTGTTGCGACGCGGCAGTCCCCGTGCAGGAAAAGCACCGGCACCCGTAGTGGTCTGCGGTAATTCCTCCTGAGTTTTTATCAGGTTCCAGGTTGCCACCAGAATCTCTCGCTGACGCTGAGATATTTCTCCCGGCGGCGGTTCCTGCTGACCTCCGCCACCCCCGCCGCCGGATTGCTGCGACTGGGTATAGCGTCTTTCGAACGGACGGATATCAATAAACTGAATATCGGTGGAGGTGGACTGCTCCCGGTCACGTGCTTCTGCGTAGTAGGTCAGCAGATCGCCGGGCAGCAATGGCTCGTTGAACTCTGTGGTGAATTCTTCGAGCATAAACACATGACTGTAGTTTTCATCTGCATTCAATTCGACAGACTGCCACTCGCCGCCATTGAGCGAGTAGTGCAGTAATACATCGTTGACTGCGTAGTCGTCAGCTGCTTTGGCAATGACAGTGACCTCTTCAATTGCGGTGGCGTTATGATCGCCGGCGGGCAGGCTGAAGCTGATGGTCGGGCTGGCATCTTCAGTGATTTCGATGGCGTATTCCGGTGACAACATAATGCGATCATCGTCGTATACGTCAGCGAGTTGATAACTGGCGTTGTCCGGTTCTATCGTAATTGATGCACGATAGCTCAGCTCACCTTCGGCTTGTAGCTTGCCGGCCACTTTATCAACCAGCAGTTCACCATCGTTGAGTGGTTTGTCGGTTTCAATCAACAGATCGACAACAGTCCCGCTGACGGCAGCAATGTTACCGCCGTTATTCACGGTTCTTGGTTCGCGCTTAGTCCATGCAGGGTAGTTGTAGGTCAGGGTCAGGCTTTCGATTTTAGCCGGTACAACGACTTCAACACTGGCCTGTTCACTTTTGGTAAACGCCGACGACACATAGTAGTCGAGTGGATCGCTGATGCCGTACATGGTGAAAGCAAAGCTGCCGTCGGGTTTGCGATTCATCTCAATGGTGTCCCAGTCGCCGCTGGCACTGCCGTCAATTCGTTTGCGAATGTGCAACTCGGCAAAGTCACTTTCAAAACCCTGCGGCCAGGCAATTACTGCGAGGCTGTCGCCGAGCCGGATTTTTGTATCACCCGGTTCCAGTGTAATAGAACGTTCCGGCAGGATGTCCTGCTTGAACCAGCCGAGCCACAGGTGATGCAGGCCTGAGCGCCACTGCATCGGCATCGCGGTAAACAGCCAGCCGAGTAACACCACCAACGCACCACCGGCGATAATCGGTCCGACAATTTCCGAGGTAGGTAACAGCTTGCCAACCGGTGCGTTGGCGGCTTTACGCGATGCGTCTCTCGCCAGCAGCCCGACGAATGGCGAGTCGGCATTGCGGCGTTTCATGTCGAGGTAGGTTTCAGCGCGACCGTCGAAGGCCGGTACCGCAGCTTCAATTTCACCGGCTCCATCGGCTTCTTTGATTTTTCTGTCTGGTTTGATAAACAGGTAGATAACGATCGCAATGGCGGCGATTGCCAGAATTATCCGTGCCGGGTAGTAGAGCCACGATGAATAGGCGAGGGTGTCTCCCAGCACGGCGGTGAGCAGACTCACGACGACGGCGGCAAACAACACTGCGGCCAGCGTTACGGCAAAATTTCTGAAGCGATAACGCCGACGGTATTGGCGTAAATATTTGTCGAAGCGTTGTTGGTAGTTAATGCGGCTGCGTCTGCGTGTCGTCATGTCATGCTCCACGTTTTACCCACAAGTGCCGATGGCTGTACAGCGACTCGGCAAGTGCCACCGCCATCAGACATAGCAGCAGCCAGTACCAAAGGCTTTGCCGGTTTGCCGCTGCCGATTCCTGTTCAATCGAAGTGACGCCGGTGGCGGATTCGTTGTCACCCATTTTCTGCCAGCGTTCAAATTGAGAGGCTTCCAGTGTATCAAGCCTGGATTCCAGCGGATCTGTATTGACCGACAGATAGTTGATCCCCGAGCTGCTCTCCACAGTGTACACACCCGGATCGCTGAAGGTGAAGTTGCCTCTTCTGGTTAGCTCGGCCAGTTCACGCAGCGATTCTCCGCTGCTGTTGAGCAACTGTGCGCCGGGCGCCAGTGCGATGGAATCACCAATCGACAGGTTTCTGCTGGCCGCTGATTCACCGCGCAGGTATTCCAGTGAACGAATCACAAACGGGACAAACAGAGGTTCCAGGGCGAGATTATTCCACAAAGGATCCAGTGCACTGGCAAAGATCAGCAGCCGTCCACTACCGACGCTTCGTTCTATTAACAAGGGTGTTCTGTCGGCGGTGGCCAGTATGATCCGATCGGATGCTGTGGTGCTGATGTTGACCAGGTTTTGTAACGACAGCGCCCGCCAGTCGCCGGCCAGTCCGCGTACCACCGGCTGCGAGGCGTCGGTGGTATTGATGCGGTAAGCAAGCGCATTGTTACCGGTGTTCAGTGAGATATTGAGCAAGCTGCGTATATTGGCGCTGTGCGGCTGGCTGCCGACAAACAGCAGCACCGAACCACCGTTACTGAGATATTCCTGCAGGTCGCTGCCGCCACGATCGGTTAACGTTGATGCATCCGGCACGATCAGCATGGCACTCGCCTGTGCTGCCGATACTGAGTCACCGTCTATCACCAGCGCACGATAACGCGGATCTGACTCAATAGCTGCACTCACATAAGTGGTCGCAAGGTTTTCTCTGATGCCGCTGATGACGGTGATGTCAGTGCGTTTGCCATCAGGGATGGCAATGGTAAAAGTATCGTCAGCGATCAGATCATCGGAGGGAGACAGTGCGACCGTGAGGCTGCCGCCGGCGTTGCTGGTATCAAGTGATTCAAAAGGCACCAGGGTTCTTGCGTCCGCTGCCAGTTCAATGCTTTTGATGGTTATGGTGCCCGCTTCCGACTGAATGATCACTTCTCTGGTCACTGATTGCGCTGAGTGGTTTTGTACCAGTGCAGACAAATCCGCCTGACCGTCGGCGGATTCACTCAGCACCGCGGTCACTGAGACATTGCTGTCAGTGGCAGTTGCGGTGGAATACAGTTGCAATTGATCAATGCCGGTAATGGCCAGATCTGAAAACCTGTCGGGCATTGCGCTTTGCTGGAAGTCGCTGACAATATGAACCTCTACCGGCAGCGGGCTTTCCCTGACCAGCCCGTTAACCACGCTGCTGATACGACTGAACGGTAGCCGCTGCGCATCGGGGCTTAACGATGCCAGAAAGCCAAGCGCCGCCGATGCGGAGTAATCGTTGCTGTCGTCAAGCGACATGGCCGCACCCGCGCCGACCACTAACACCTGATCATCAGTGGGAATTGAGTTGATAATATCCGTGGCAAGCGATTGTGTTTTATCCCATCGCTGTACATGACTTTGTGACAATGACGTGTCGACCACCACAATGTGCCGGGATGATTCATTGCCGGGCAGTTGCAGCTTCTCGAGTACCGGTTCTGCAAACAGCAGTGCAATGAGCGCGACAGCGAGTGTTCGGAGCAGTAACAACAACAGATAACGCAGGCGGGACTGCCGTGACGATACAGTTTGCTGCTGTTCCAGAAACATACTGGAACCAAAATCCTGCTTCGGCGGATCGTCGGTGCTGATTAAATGCAGCCACCAGGGTATGGTCAGCCCCAGAAGTCCGAGTAGAAAAAGCGGGGCGAGTAAAGTCATGAAGCACCCCGTTGGACACAGTGCAGTCGCCCCGGCTGAAAAAACGTTTCAGGCAGCCAATTTATAATATACAAATTAAACCTGTTGCTGACGGGGGCACTCGACGCTGGCGGTGAAGCGATACCGCTGTTGCGAATGACAGGTGGCAGAAATACATCGGACGTTGTCATCAACATAGTGACGGTTACCGTTGCTGCTGACGCACGGTCAGGTAGTGTTGCAGCATATCGTCAAGCGGCTTTGCGGTATTGCTTAGTACGTGGGTAAAGCCATAGCGGTTAGCTGCAGTTTTCAACGCCTCTATATGGGCGGCAATACGGGCAGGGTATTCATCGCGCATAAACTCTGCGGTGACTTTAATTTCACCGTCGCTTTCGAGATCTTTCAGGGTTGCCGGAGACCGCATGCTTTTCAGTGTGTCACCGGGTGTCAGTTCACCTGCATCCAGCAGCTGAAACAACACGACCTCATGACCACGGTTAACCAGTGGCAATAGGTTTTTACCCAGTGTTTCCGGGTCGCAGTAAAAATCGGACATCACTACCAGAATACCGCGCCTGGTCACGGTGCCGGCAATGTGCTGAAGGCTGTCATGAATCTCTGTGCCTTCTCCGGCTTGGGTGCGGTCCAGCATTGCAAGTAACCGGTATAAAGTATCGGGGTGTGAAGCGGGCGGCATGACTTCACGAATGCGGTCATCAAACAAGGTAACGCCGATCGCATCGTGTTGTTTTCGCGCAAGGTACGCCAGTGTGGCACTGAGAAATTTTGCGTACTGCAACTTGCTGACATCAGCTGAGCGATAGCTCATTGATCCGCTTACATCAATTAACAGGTTCAGTGCAGTATTGGTTTCTCCCAGAAACCGTTTGATATAAGTACGGTCGGTGCGCGCGTACACGTTCCAGTCAATGAAACGCGGATCATCGCCGTCGTTATAGGCTTTGTATTCGGCAAACTCCTGACTGAAACCGAAGTAGGGTGAGCGATGCATACCCGTAAAGAATCCGTCAACCACCGCTTTGGCGACAAGTTCCAGATTAGACAGGCGTGCCAGCGTCGCTGGTTCGAGCCATCGATGCGGGTTGTCACCTGCAGCGGTTTGCCGGGAGCTGTTCATGTTATTTAAGCACCACGGGTACGGATGATTTCTCCAATCACATCTTCCATCGATACATTGTCTGCGTCGGCAAAGTAATTCAGGAGTACGCGGTGGCGCAACACGGGGGCTGCCAGTGCTGCCATATCTTCAGTAGTTACGTGATAGCGGCCATTCATCAGTGCCCGTGCTTTGGCTGACAACGTCAGGAACAAGGTAGCTCGCACACTTGCACCGAACTTGACGTATTTTTTTACGACTTCCGGTGCGGCCTCATCGGCTGGTCGGGTTGCGCGCACCAGGTCGACTGCATAACGGGCAACGGATTCAGACACCGGTACCTGTCGCACCAGTTGTTGAAAAGCAATAATCTGTGCGGCATCTGTGCAGCGGGTCGGGGTAGGGGTGGCGACATCTGAAGTGAATCTTGCCACGACTTCCAGTTCGTCGTGTGCTGGCAGGTAGTCGAGCATCAGGTTAAACAGAAAGCGATCAAGCTGCGCTTCGGGCAGCGGATACGTGCCTTCGAGTTCAAGTGGATTCTGAGTGGCCAGTACAAAGAACGGTTTGGGCAGCTGGTGCATGGTGCCTCGTACCGTGGCAGACTTTTCCTGCATCGCTTCCAGCAAGGCTGCCTGTGTCTTCGGTGGTGTTCGATTGATTTCATCCGCCAGTAACACGTTGGTAAATACCGGCCCCGGTACAAAGGTCCAGTTTCGACGACCGTTTTCATCTTCATCGACTATGTCGGTACCGGTGATGTCTGTCGGCATCAGGTCGGGGGTAAACTGTATGCGATTGAAGTCAAGTCCCAGCGCTTCAGACAGCGTTCGCACCAGCAGTGTCTTCGCTGTACCCGGCATACCTGTAATCAGACAGTGTCCACCCACCAGCAGCGTGATCAGCAGGTGTTCGACAGTTTCATCCTGACCGACAATCACATGACCCACCTGACGGCGGATGTTGTCCATCACATAACGAAATTCTTCGACGTCTCTGGCAGCATGATCTGCCGTGGGATTGTCACTCAAGATGAATCTCCGGTAAGTTCAACAAGCAGGTCCTGCGCCTCACGGAAGAAGGGCGCCTGTTCAAGAGCCTGCAATACATTGCGTTTGGCCATTCGGGTATCGCCCAGTTGCTGGTAGGTGCGGGCGATGTTCAGATAGACCACAGATTTGTCGTGCGGGTTTAACCCGAGCAACGATTTGAATTCTC
Organism: Gammaproteobacteria bacterium; assembly: GCA_020630035.1. GTDB lineage: Bacteria > Pseudomonadota > Gammaproteobacteria > Chromatiales > Chromatiaceae > JAHDBG01. The sequence continues at coordinate 1,383 of JAHDCB010000026.1, read as the reverse complement.
TAAGCGCACCCGGATAGTTACCGGTGGCAAAGTAGTCCTGTCCCAGTTTTTCGTGCAGGTCTATATTGTTTGGCAGTACCCAGTTGATTGACTCAAGCACTTCAATTGCTTTGTCGGTTTGCCCTTCGTCGCGCAGACGGTGTGCGAGTTGATGCAGCATGTCAGGCTGATAACCACCGTAGTCAAACCAGGTTTGTAAAGCTGCTATCGCATCATCGTTTCTACCCATAGCGACATAGGCATCGTGCAATGGTACCCAGGTGTTTCCTTTTCCAACATACTCCGGATAGATTTCATTGGCCTGATCCGCTAATGCAACGACGGTGGTCCATTGTTGTGACTGATAGGCACGGTTGACGGAGGTGACAATCTCTCTCCATTCATCGAATTGTGAAATTACCGTTCCGAACTCGCGATTAATAAATGCTTCGAGTTCCCGATCAAGCGCTTCCGGCGTAACGCCCAGCACCGCTTCTATGGTGTGAGTGGTATCTTTACGCTGGTTAAACAAAGTGAGCATTTCAGGCAGCTTGTCGTGCCCCCAGCGCTCACTGATCAGCTGACAAACCAGGCCGGCCTGCATGTACGACACGGTTACCTGATTCGGATAGGTCGGACGCACAAAGCCGTTGTCGAGTTCCGCGACAGGTAACAGTTTCTTTTCCTTTATTGCTTCAAGCACCTCTATCGGAATATGTCGTCCGGCTAGCGGGCCGGTATTCCATTCTTCGTATACCGAAACCCCTTCGGTAAACCAGCGCGGCATTCTGTGACTGGATTTTTTGATAGTGAACACATGAGCCAGTTCGTGCCACAGCACGCTGCCCCAGTGAAAGTCACCCGGCGGGCGACCGGAAGGACTGTCCATTGCTAACAGATAGCCGAAAGCAACCCCCAGTAAACCTACCCCGGGCGTGCTGACGGTGCGCACAGCAAAGTCATCGTGATTGGGAAACAGCTCGACAATCAGTGGTTCTTCCAGTTCAAATTCATATCGACTGGTAAATGTATCGACGGCACGTCTGGTCAGCTCTTCAACATACGGTGATAGATAATCAGCTTCATCTTTATGCAGGCGCATCACTACCGGTACGCTGCCATCGCCATTAAAGGTATAGGTGGCGACGGTGTCTATGTCTCTGAAGTCTTTCAGTGTTTCGAGCAACCTCAGCGTATTGACGGTGGCTGTGTCATACGGGTCGCCGGTATAAGCGATTTCAAGATGTTTTTTTGCACCTTCAATATCATTCAGGCGCAGCATATTGATGCCGAGCTGGGAGTGCGCACTCCAGTGAGTGGGTTGTACCTCCACCGCTTTTTTCAATAGTTCTACCGACTCTTCGTAACGGTAGTTGATCAGATGATAATGCACAGGAATAAAGT